>JAFAPI010000082.1 GCA_019247195.1 Gammaproteobacteria bacterium | reverse complement strand
CGTCAATCAGCAGTTGGCGCGCGCGCCGGGCAGCACTACCGGGCGGGGGACGCGATGAATGAGTCGGCGGCTGGGCCCTCGGCGGACACGGTGCAGGGTGAGCGTAGCGTCGCCCTGGTCCGCGGCATGCGTACTCTGCAGTCGCGCATGAGCGGCGTGCTGGCGGCGCTGCTCATGGCCGGCCTCGGTCTCGGCGCGCTCTCCTGGTATTACGCGCACGCGTTCAGCCGCCCCACGCGGGTCCGCGACAGCGCGCAGGCGGCTGCGCGAGCGCGCGCCCAGGGTGAGATGGTGTTGCCTGCACTCGGGCCAGTGACTCCGCCCCTCTCCGCATCGCCCCCGTCCGCAGCCCCATCACCATCCTCATCGACGATCGAGGGTACCGAGTCCCTGGTGGCCGAGCCCCCACTCCCGGCCGCGGTCGCGGCCGCCGCCGCAGCGACGCCTCCTGCCCCAGGTGACCGACGCCTGACCGGTGCGGTATTCAACTCCGCGCCTGCGACCCCGGTCGTGGCCGTCCCAAGTGCGCCACCCGCGTCCCCCTCGGAGGCCGCCAGCCCCAGCGGTGCCTCCGCTGCGCTCGGCAGCCTCCTCGCAGCGACGGCTCTGCCGGCCGTCGAGGCCCGCCGCTTGCCGGCCGCCCATTACCTGCTGGCCAAGGGGAGCTTTCTCGACTGCACGCTCGAGACGGCCATCGACTCCACCGTGCCCGGCATGACGAGCTGCCTGACTGCTGCGGACACTTTGAGTGCGGATGGTGCGGTGGTGCTTCTCGAGCGCGGCACACGGCTCATCGGCGAGACACGCGGCCAGCTCAGCGCCGGCCAGGCACGCTTGTTCGTCCTGTGGAGCGAGGCACGCACGCCGGGCGGACTTCTGATCCCACTCGACTCGCCCGGCACCGACGCGCTCGGGCGCGCCGGCGTCGGTGGTCACGTCGAACGTCACTTCTGGGAGCGCTTCGGTGCCGGCATCCTGGTGTCGCTGCTGGACGGTGCCGTACAGACGGGGGTTCAGGCGAGCCGCGCCGGAGGCGGCACCGTGCTCTATGCCCCGGGGCCGCAAGACCCCCTCAGTGAAGCGCTGCGCGAAGGTGCGCGCATCGCGCCGACGCTGCAAGTCACGCCGGGCACCCGCCTCCAGGTGCTTGTCGCCCGGGATGTCGACTTCCGTGCGGTCCATGAGCGGGGCCCACCCCTTGTGCAGTGAGCTGGTGCCGACGGGTGGCGTCGAGCTGTCGGCGCTGGAGCTCACGCTGCGGCCGTTGCGGCCGCACCTCGAACGCGACGACGTCACGGAGCTATGCATCAACCGGCCGGGCGAACTCTTTCTGGAGACGGTGCGCGGCTGGGAATGCACGTCCGCTCCGTTCGCCGACTTTGACTGGTGCCAGCGACTCGCGCGCCTTATCGCCAACCTCAGCTCCCAGCGCATCGATGCCACCGCTCCGCTCTTGTCAGCCGCGTTGCCCTCGGGAGAGCGTGCGCAGGTGGTGTTGCCGCCGGCCACCACCACGGGTTGCGTGGCGCTCACGCTGCGCCGCCCGGCGGCGCAGGTCTGGTCGGTCGATGAGCTGACTGCCGGCGGAGCTTTCGCCGCCACTCGCGCAGCCGGCGGCACCGATACGAGCGACGCGGAGCTGGGTCGGCTGCATGCCGCGCGCGACTACCCGGCGTTTCTGCGCCTGGCGGTGCGGGCCCGCAAGAACATCATCGTGTCCGGTGCCACCGGATCCGGCAAGACCACCTGGACCAAGGCACTCATCAAAGAGATCCCGTCGACCGAGCGCCTCGTGACCATCGAGGATGCGCGCGAGCTGCAGCTCGACGGCCATCCCAATCACGTGCGTCTCTACTACAGCAAGGACGACCAGGGGCTGGCACGGGTCACCCCGAAGCAGTTGCTCGAGTGCTGCCTGCGCCTGCGCCCCGACCGCATCCTGCTCGCCGAACTGCGTGGTGCCGAAGCATTCGACTATCTGCGCAACGTGAACTCCGGGCACCCTGGCTCGATCACGAGTGTGCACGCACCGAGTGCGCTGTTGGCCTTCGAGCAGCTGGCCCTGCTCATCAGGCAAAGTCCGGACGGGCGGGCCCTGGCTCGCAACGAGCTTCGGCGGCTCCTGCGGCTGCTGGTGGACGTGGTCATCCAGTGCGCATTGGTGGCGCACCGCCGCGTGATACGCGAAGTGTGGTTCGAGCCGGTTCGGGACGGTGCGGTGCGCAAGCCGCGTGCCTCATGAGTGGCGCCCTGCACGGCACCGCGGGTCTGCTGGCGGCGTACGCGACGGTACAGGGCCCGATGCTCTCGGCGCTGTGGCGCGCACACGCGCCGGCGCGACGCTGGCTGCTGGCGCCGCTGGCGGCCGTGCCGGTCACTGTCCTCGCCGCTGCCACGCTCGCCGGTGGCAGTGCGCTGGCGCATGCCGTTGGGGTAGGTCCGGTGTTCACGGAGCTGCTCGGCGTGGGCCTCACGGCGGGTTGTGGTTACGCGGCCGGCCGCCGCCTCGCACGTGCCCCCGCCGCGACGGTGCATCAGCGAGGCGCGCTCATCAGCGCCGCAGCGGCAACAGCACGGGCGCAGGGCCAAGCGCTCTCACTGGGTGGCGTGGCGCTGCGCGAGGCCGATGAGACCAAGCATTTCAAGCTGATCGGTACGACGGGCACCGGCAAGAGCACGGCCATCCAGGAGCTGCTCGGCGCGGCGCTCGCCCGCGGCGACCGCGCCGTGATCGCCGATCCGGACGGTGGCTATCTCCGCAGCTTCTTCGACGCGCGGCGCGGCGATGCACTCCTCAATCCCTTCGAACCGCACTCCGCACGCTGGGACCTGTTCGGGGAGATCGCCGACGACTATGACGTCGAGCAGCTCGCCCGCTCGCTCATTCCGGACCACGAGGGGGCCGACCGCAGCTGGCGCGGCTACGCACGCACCTTCTTCAGCGCGGTCGCCTCGCAGGCCCACGCCGCCGGCAGCCGCGACGTCCGCGAGTTGTATCGCCTGCTGGTGATCGCCGGGACCGGGGAGTTGCGCACGCTGGTCGCCGGGACGCCAGCGCAGCCCTTCCTGGAGGAACACAACGGCCGCATGTTCGAGTCTATCCGCTCTGTCACCAGTTCGGCCGTGGGTGCACTCGAGTACGTGGCGCGGCAGAGTGCGCCGCCGCTCGCCGTACGCAGCTGGGTACGTGAGCCCGAAGCCGGCCAGGTGCTTTTCCTACCCTATCGCGCCAGCCAGATCGCCGCGCTACGCGCCACCATTTCCGCGTGGATGCGGCTCGCAATCTTCGAGGCCATGCAACGCGAAGAGCGCCAGCAGCGGCTGTGGTTCGTCGTCGATGAGCTGGACGCGCTCGGTCAGATCGACGGGCTGAAAGACGCGCTGGCGCGGCTGCGCAAGTTCGGCGGTCGCTGCGTGCTCGGCTTCCAGTCGGTCGCGCAGGTCTCCTCCACCTACGGGATGGGCGAGGCACAAACGCTAGTCGAGAACTGCGGCAACACGCTTATCCTGCGGTGTTCGGGCAGTGAGCACGGGGGTACTTCGCTTTTCGCCTCGCGTCTGGTGGGCGAACGCGAGGTGCGACGCATGCAGCGCAGTCGCTCGCGCTCGCCGGGTCAGTTGTTCACCTCAGTCACGGAGAGCGAGCACCTTCACACCGAACCGGCGTTGATGGCCGCCGAGATCGAGCAGCTGCCCGATCTGCAGGGCTTTCTGAAGGTCGCTTCGGTCCCGCACTGGCAAGCGGTCCGACTGGCGCCACGCGCGCCGCCAGCCGTGTCGCGCGCCCTGGAGCCGGGAGCTGAATATGACTGACGCACCCGGCGCGGATCCGAGCCTGAGACTCGGCATGCTCCTGGAGGCGCTCGACGTACAGCGTGAGACGGCGGCGCAGGCCGTCGAGCAACTGGTGCGGCACACGCACGGCCTCGACGCCATCGTGCGCGATGAGATCGGCCAGACGCTGCGTGGCGAGCTCAGCGCGTTGCAGGCTGACGTGCTCGACGCTCAGGTCGCCCTGCGTGGGCTGTCGCGCCGGCTCTCCGCCCGGCACCTGCTCGGCAGCCTCCTGGTCGGTGTGGTGGCCGCCGCAGCGCCGCTGCTGCTGGCGAGCACGCTGCTCCCCGGCCCGGCGGAGCTGCGGCGGTTGCGCGCGGAGGAGGCGATGCTACAGGACAGGCTGCGCGAGCTGCGCCAGACGGGTGCCACGCTCGAGCTGCGCCGCTGCGGCAGAGAACGGTCGCTATGCGTGCGCGTCGAGCGCGACCGCGGGGCCTTCGGCAGCGACGGCGCGTTCTTCATCGTGAAGGGCGGCTAGTGCTGCAGCCGCTGCTCGGCGTGCCGCAGTGGGTGGGCGGGGCGCGCGGCGCACTGCTGCTCGCGGCGAGCGCGCTTGTGTGCGCGGGACTGTTGCGGTATCGGGGCACGCGCGAGCGACATCGTCGCGGGGCCCTCATCCTGGAAGGGCGCGCAGCGCGCGGTGAAAAGCGCCGCCGCGGCCGAGGCGATGGGGTCGTGCTCGCGGGCGTGCCCCTGCGCGCCGCCGAGGAGACTCGGCATTTCAAGCTAATGGGCACCACGGGGAGTGGCAAGTCGACGGCCATCG
>JAFAPI010000211.1 GCA_019247195.1 Gammaproteobacteria bacterium | reverse complement strand
CGCCGTGACAGGGGCGCCGGGGTGACTCAGCTCCGCCCTGATCCGTCTGCAATTAAACATAATATACATTATGCGAAGTACCAGCCCTAGGGGCGGGCACGACGTGTGGCTATTAATAGTCGAGCTACATCCACGCGACTTTAGAGTCTCAGCTAAAGGGATTTGTCACGCGCACTCCGGTTCGCGCGTAGTGCGCGACATTGCGCGAGATGACTTCAAGATCGTGAATTAGCGCCGTCGCCGCGATCTGTTTGTCGAGTGGATTCTCGGGGTTGGGGACGCGCAGACGTCCCCAAATCTGCGCCGACTCCTCACCGAGGGGAAGAATGCGATCGGCGTACGCGGACGTCAGCCGCAGAACCAGTGCTCGAGGCGCTGTGCCTCAGACTTCTCACCACGATGGCGAATTCGCTCAACCCCTTGCCGGAGTTCGCCGATCGTTACGGCATCTCCGTCACGTCGCCGTCCTCTGGGAACCAAGAGCCCGTTCATTCGCCAGGCCAGTAGCCGCCTGCAGGCAGCGCCCAGCTCCGCTCGCCTTTCTGCAGTGGCGAGCCATCAGGCCTGGCTTGTTGGCCGGATATTCGCATTCATCCGGAACAGATTCTTCGGGTCGTATCGGCCCTTGATCTGCACCAGGCGCGCGTAGTTCTCACCGTAGGTTGCCTTCAGCCGCGATTCGGAGGCGGAAGGCTCAGTGTTGACGTAGTAGCCCTTCATGAAAGGCTCGAAGTGCTTCCACAGGTCACGCATGACGGCAATGTTATTGTCGTCCTGGGAATGATCCATCCACGCACCGACCATCAGGAACTCGTACTGTGCGTCCCGATTCCAGTAGGCCGTGGCGTCTGGCTTGATGCGGGCAACCTGGCCGCCGATCGGGCCGAGCCCCACTTCATCGAGCCACGGCGGACCTTGCTCGAAGGCGTGAATACATTCGTCGATCAGCTGAGCGGGCACGGTCTGCGCGAAGCCCGACCGCACATAGACGCCCAACCCCGGCGGCAGCGCCGGCGGTGCGGCTCCGGTAGGACCGTTCTGGGCGACGATATAAGGTTTGGCCGCGATGGTGTCGTTGAGCGGCTTGCCGAGCTTGTCGAGCGTGGGCAGGACGTGCTCGCCCTCCTGCGGATTGCCGCCGTAGACGAACTCGACCGCAACGTAGTTGCCCTTCGGTAAGGGCCCCTCCCCCGACTCACTGACGATCGAACATGACAGGTACACCTCGTCGGGCGCCGTAGCGGCGATATCGACGATTCCTTGCATCACGGCGCGCGCCTGACTGAACGGGTACATGCGGCCACCGGCCAGCACCGGATGCGCAAGCGGGTGCAGCCGGTACTCAAACGAGCTGACCACACCAAAATTCCCGCCCCCGCCGCGCAGCGCCCAGTACAGGTCCGGGTTCTCGCTGGCGCTGACGTGCCGCGTCCGGCCGTCGGCCGTGACGAGTTCGAACGAATGGACGTTATCGCAGGAGAGCCCGAGCTTGCGCATCAGGCGGCCCTGCCCACCGCCGAGCGTCAGACCGGCGATACCCGTGTCGGCGGCGGTCCCGAGGGGCGTCACGAGACCTGCCGACTGACACTTGCCGTCGAGTTCGGCAAGGAGCACCCCGGGGCCCGCGCGCACCATACGCTTGCTGCTGTCGAGTTCCATCGCCCGCATGGGCGTCAGGTCGATCATGAGTCCGCGCTCACACGTGGACTGTCCCGAGAGACTGTGCCCCCCTCCCTTGACGGCCGTCAGAAGTGCATGCGCGTTGGCGAACTGAACCGCGTGCGCGATGTCCTGGGTACTCTCGCAGCGGGCGATGAGCGCGGGGTGTCGATCGATGGAGCCATTCCACACACGCCGCGCCTGGTCGTACGCGGCGTCCTGGGCGAGCAGCAGTCTGCCCCCGAGGGCGGTGCGCAGCTCCCCAACTTCCGCGCCTGTCAGGACGATGGGCGTCCCATCGACCGACACGGCTGCCACCTGGGACGGTAAGGGTGCGGCGCTGGAGGCATCGGCCCACAAGCGGCGAACGGGTAACAAGGCGGCAATGCTCGTCGCGGCACCGAGAAACTGACGCCTGCCAATCTTGGTGGACGCGCGGCGCGCTAGTGAGTGCAGTACGGGCATGTGGACTCCCCCGAGCAAACGGTAGCTAGAATCTTGTAGTTGCAGACGGGCGCACCGGCTAGCCGGCGGTCCCAGACACCTGGAGCTGCATTCTACGCCGTCTGTTCCCGGGCAAGCAGGTGCCGTCGGGCGGGCGTGCAGCTTGAAGTGCCGGCGCGGCGCGTGAGGACTACACTCGCCGCGGATCAGAACCGGCACGCCAACGTCGTCGCCGTGAACTCGGGGGAGAGTCGTGGGCAATATTACCCGCCGTGATTTCTTGGATGGTGTCGCCTGCGCCATAGCGGCGCCGAGCCTTCCGGGTCTCGGCCACGCCCAAGAGAGCCCCGCCATCTACCCACCTGCGCGCACCGGCTACGGGGGCAGCGGGCCTGCGGATTTCTCCATCGCCCACGGCATACGGGACGGGCGGCGCTACGAGCTCGCCTCTGTGCCGGTCTCCGAGCACTACGATGCCGTGATCGTGGGTGCCGGTATCGGGGGGCTCGCCAGCGCGCACTACCTGCGCCGCGCGCGGCCACAGGCACGCATTCTGCTGCTGGACAATCACGACGACTTCGGCGGTCATGCGCGCCGCAACGAGTTCATGGTCGGGGGCCGCCTGCGGCTGGGATACGGGGGCAGCGAGTCGCTCGAAGGTCCCAGGACGCGCTGGTCGGAAATCGCGCGCGCATGCGTCGAGAGCCTGGGGGTTAATCTGGATCGTCTGCAGCAGGGATTTGCTCTGAACCTGTATCCCGGTCTCGGGCTGTCCTCAGGGCTGTTCTTTCCGCGCGAGGTCTACGGCGTGGATCGCCTGGTGAGCGGCGATCCGGTCCGCCAGCTGCCGACCGACGTGCCCGCGCGCCTGCACCACGGCCGCGCGCCGGCCGCTTTCATCGCCGACTGTCCGGTCGAGGCCGGCCAGAAAGCGCGGCTGCTTGAGCTCTACACCGGTTCACGCGACCCACTCGCCGGGCGAAGCCTGCACGAGAAGGAGCGCATCCTCAGCACCCTCTCCTACCGTGATTACCTGCAACGCTACTTCGCACTCGATGAGCGGTCGCTCGCGATGTTCGACGGCCGCTTCCTGGACCTTTTCGCGAGCAAGGGGAGCATGGTGCCCGCGCGGCACGCCTGGGAATGCCAATACCCAGGCTTTCAAGGCCTCGGACTGCATATGCGCCGCGAGGGCGTGCTGGAAGGCGACCCGTACATCTACCACTTCCCCGACGGCAACGCCTCCCTAGCCAGGCTCTTCGTGCGCGAGCTGATCCCTGGCGTGGCCCCCGGCCACACCATGGAGGACATCCTCACGGCGCCTTTTGACTACGGACAGCTCGATCGCGCCACGGCGGCGGTGCGGCTGCGCCTGCGGGCGACGGTCGTGGCGCTGGGCAACTCGCCTTCGGGAGTGGACGTGTTGTATTCCAGGGAGGGCGAACTGAAGAAGGTGCATGCGGAGCACGTGGTGTATGCGGGCTACTCCGCGATGCTGCCGTACATCTGCGCGGAGCTCGGGCCGCAGCAGCGCCAGGCCCTCAAGGATCAGGTCCGTGCGCCGCTCATCTATGTCAACGTCGCGCTGCGCAGCTGGCGGTCATGGGTCAACTGCGGCGTGCACTACGTCAACAACCCCGCTGGGTTCTACAGCCACCTGAAGCTCGACTACCCGGTGAGCCTCGGTGAATACCGCTGCGCGACTCAGCCGGACGAACCGATGGTCCTGCATCTGCTGCACGTGCCGTGGCCGGACGCCCCGGTGGGCGACTTGCGCACCGCCTGGCGTGCCGCGCGGGCCAAGGCCTATGCTCTGCGCTTCGCTGACTTCGAGACGCACGCCCGAGATGAACTCACCCGTATGTTCGGTGCGGGCGGTTTCGACGCGGAGCGTGATATCGCCGCCATCACCGTCAATCGGTGGGGCCACGGCTATGCGTATGACGTCAATACGCTGTACGACTCACTCCCGGTCGCCGAGCAGGAGATGCGCCGCAGCGTCGTCCCGCTGGGAAATATTCATTTTGCGGGCACAGACGCAGCCTGGGATGCCTACGCTCACCGCGCGATCGATGCTGCGCATCGGGCGGTCGCAGAGATCATCTCGTAGCTAGGCCGCGGTGCTGGGTTCCTTGCGGTGAGGCGGCGGCCTCACCAGATCCGTGCGCGCTTGTCCGGAGGCAGGTAGAGCTTGTCGGTCGGCTGCACCTCGAACGCGCTATACCAGGCGTCGACGTTGCGGATCGGACCATTGACCCGGAACTTGCGGTACGAATGCGGATCGCTCGTGGCCTGGTTGCGGATGTAGTCCTCACCCGCCTTGCCCCGCCACGACTGCGCCAGTGCGCAGAAGAAGCGCTGGTCCCCCGTGAGCCCATCGATGACCGGAGCGGGGGAACCGTGCAGCGAATTGTGATAAGCATCGAGCGCAATCAACACCCCACCCAGGTCGGCGATGTTTTCGCCCATCGTCAGGTCCGGCTTGATATGTACGCCCGGTACGGGCTCGAATGCCGCGTACTGCGAGCCCAGGATCCCCGCACGCTCCTTGAAGGCGCGGTCGTCCGCGTCGGTCCACCAGTTGCGCAGACTGCCGCTGACATCGAGCAGCCGCCCCTGGTCGTCAAAACCATGCGTGAGTTCGTGACCGATGATCATGCCGATGCCGCCATAGTTCACGGCCGGGTCAGCGGCGGGATCGAAATCGGGGGGCTGCAGGATGGCGGCGGGAAATACGATGTCGCGCAGCGAGCCGTTATAGGCATCGAGGGTCTGCGGTGTCATCGTCCAGTCCGTCTTGTCGACCGGACCACCGCTGCGGGCGACGTAAAAGCTCCAGTCCGCCTGGGCTGCGCGGCGCACATCGCCTATCAGGTCATCATTGCGGATCAGAACGTTTGAGTAGTCGCGGGGGTGGTCCGGGTAGCCCACCTTGATCACATAGGTGTCGAGCTTGCGCAGCGCCTCAGCGCGGGTGGCCTCGGTCATCCAGTCGAGGTGCTCAATGCGGGCCCGGAACGCCTTGACGAGTTCGGCCGCCAGCGCCGCGGCGCTCGCTTTGCTGGCGGGCGGAAAGTGGCGCGCGACGTAGAGCTGTCCCACTCCCCAGTCGAGCGTGCCAAAGCAGGCGCTCGCCGCGGCGAGGCAATCGCCCCCCGCGACAGCGCGAATCGCCTCTTTCCACAGTGCCGGGCGCTGCTTGACGCCGAGCAGCACATGATCGTGGAAGGCAAAATGCGCCGCGACGAACGGCTGCGAGAGATAAGGCGCCGCCTGGTCCGCGCTGGTGAAAGCGGCCCACGCCCGTAACGTGGGCACGGGCGTGTCGTGGAAGATGGCGGCGATCTTGGGAAAAGCGGTCTTTTCGTTGACCACCACCCGCGTGAGGTGCCCGAGGCCCGCCCCGCCGAGAAACGACCGCCAGTCAAAACCCGGTGCGGCCGCTTCGAGTTCCGGGATCGTGTAGGGGTTATAGACCTTGAGCAGATCGCGCTGCTCGGCTTTGCTCCAGCTCACTTCTGCGATTCGGCTCTCGAGCGCGACGATCTCTGCGCTGCGCTCAGCCGCCGCCGGCCATCGGATCAACTGCAGAATTTGCCGGACGTAGGCCGCGAACGCCTTTTTCTGCTCCGCGAACGAGGGCTCGAGATAGTAGTCGCGGTCCGGCAGCGTGAGGCCGGCCTGGGTCAGATAGAGCGCGTAGTGCTCGGTGTCCTTGAGATCGACGTCAAAGCTCGGCTGGAAGAAGGAGCTGCCGAAGTCTGCGGTCGAGCGCCCCATCCACCGCGCCAGCTCAGTGCGCGAGCGGCTGCGGCGGATCGCGGCCAGCTCGGCCGCGAGCGGCCGTGCCCCCAGCGCGTCGCGGCGGGATTCGTCCATGAAGGCCTGGTAGAACGCGCCGGCCTTTCCCTCGAGATCGCCAGGCCGGCGGGAGGCGTGGGCGGCGGCTGACTCCAGAAGCTCGTGCAGCTGGGTCTCGATCCGGTCCCGCACCATCTGCGCCTCGGTGATCGAGGCCTTGTCCGGAGGAATGACGGTACGCGCGAGCCAAGCGCCGTTCACGTGCTGGAAGAAGTCATCCCCGGGGCGCGTGCCGGGATCGAAGGCGCTCATGTCGAGCCCGGCGGGCGGGTAGAAGGGGGAATCCGCCGCCAGGGTATCGGCGCCTGCGACGAGCACTGCCCCAATCAGACACGAAACGACCGCCCAACGCATGCACACCCCCGGCCTGAGACTGGACCCGGGCATTATGCGGAAGGCCGGCCGCGGTTGGCACGCCGATCGGCGCGCGAAACTCGCCGCTTATCCTATTCGGCCCCGCGCAGGCGCATGCCCTCGGCGTGCCCCGTGACCGGTGCCGCACACTCAAGCTGGCTGCGGCATGGAACCTCCAGGCGCGAATCTGACTGGTGCTCGCGGCATGAGATTCGTAGACGTGTCGCGAAGGAGAGGCTGGCCTCGGCGCGGGGCCGCTGGGGGGGGCTGGACACTGACCCACAGTCCCGATTTTTCGCCCCCGCACCTGCTCGCGCCGCAGAAATTGTGGCGCCGGCACTCACGGTGCCGGAGTGCCGAGAGCCGGGCGTGACGGCACGGCAGGCGGCGCTCAGCGCTGCGTGGCTGCGTAGACCTCGCGGCTGATCTGAGCCATCAAGGCGGCGCTCGGCTTCTCGTCGAGTCCTCGCGTCAGGATGACGAGGACATAGGGTCGCGGCGCGAAGACGATGGCCGCATCGTGGTGCACTGCAGTGATGTCGCCGGTCTTGTGCGCAACCGCAGTGCCCGGCGGGACGCCGGCCGGGATGGCCTCGTTGAACTGCTGTCTTTCGAGTATGGCCAGCATACGGGCGGAGGCAGCCGTATCTACCGCCCTGCCGGTCGCGATCGCGCGCAGCAGCGTGCACAGCGCCGCCGCGGTGGTGGTGTTGTTCACATGCTGAGCGAACGCCTTCGGGTCCTCGACGCCGCGCAGTACCTGCATGCCATCGGCCCCCAGTGCGTGCACGGTACGCCGGATGTTGGCGACGCCCAGGCGCTCGATGAGGAGGTTGGTCGCAAGATTACTGCTCACGGTGATCATGAGCTCCGCGAGGGTGCCGAGCGATCGGGTCTCACCGAGGTGAGCGTAAAGCTCGGTCTCCGAGTCATCGGCCGGGTCGAGGGTATAGGGCGAGCCATCCACGAGGCTGCGGAACTCGTTGCGCAAGACCAGCGGGTCGTCCAGGCGCAGTCGGCCGGCGCGCTGCTGATGCATGAGCTCGATCAGCACGGGGACTTTCATCGTACTGGCCGCATGGAAGGACTCGGCGGCATTTCGCTCCCAGCCCGCGTCGCCCTCGAGCGAGCGAAAAGCCACCGCCACCTCGGCGCCGCTTGCGGCGATGTGGGCTTGGATGGCGGCGATGGCCGCGGGCGCCAGCGGAGGGGCCGGCCGGGCAGCCTGCGCAGGATTGACGCCCAGCACGCCCAGCGCGAGGAAGGCTCCGGCCGATCGGGTTATCCAGTGCCGCGTGGCGATCATGTCTGGATGATAAACGGCCCTGCCGCTCCCCTGCCCCACACCTCCCGCCTCTCTTTCGGAGCAGCCTGGCGCGCCTATTCCTTTCGGGGGGCGCCCTGAGGAACACGCGGCGGCAGAATACCGGTCTAACCGGGGGGCTCGACCGAAGCTTCAGCAGTATCCGCGCTGGAGTTGACATACCATTGCGCGCCCGGAAAAGGCGCGCCTGGCGCGGCCTGTCCGGTGCGGGAAGGATGACGGGAGACTGCGAATGCAGACGGAGTTGACGCCGGCCTCAATCACCAGCCAGGCGGGGGCCGCGAGGCCGAGCACCAAGCGGCGCATGATCCTGGTGATCATCGGCGTGCTGGTGCTGATCGCGCTCATCGCGGGCATCAAGGTGCTGATGATCATGCGGTTGATGGCCGGCATGAAGCCCCCGCCGCCGGCGGTGGTCACGACGGCCAAGGCCACCTATCAGGAGTGGCAGCCGCAGCTGCGGGCCGTGGGCACGCTGCGCGCTGCGCGCGGTGCCGACCTGGCGCTCGATGTGGCGGGCCTGGTCACCCAGGTGAACATGAAGTCCGGCGATGAGGTCAAGCAGGGGCAGGTGCTCCTGCAGCTGCGCGATGCGGAAGACATCGCCCAGTTGCATCAGCTCGAGGCGACCGCTGCGCTCGCGGAGGTCACCTTCAACCGCATCAAGACCCAGCTTGCGGTGCAGGCCGTGAGCAAGGCGGACTTCGATCAGGCCGCGGCGGATCTCAAGGCCAAACAGGCCGCGGTCGCGCAGCAGGTGGTCAACGTTTCCAAGAAGCAGCTGCGCGCACCCTTCGCCGGGCGAGCGGGAATCGTCACCATCAACCCCGGCACCTACCTCAACTCCGGCGCGACGGTCGTGACGCTGCAGCAGCTCGACCCGGTGTACATCGACTTCTTCCTGCCGCAGAAGGACCTCGCCGAGTTGCGCGACGGGCTCAAGGTGGTGCTGACGCTCGATGCCTTCGACGGACGTACCTTCGAGGGCAAGGTGAACGCCATCAGCCCCAAGGTCGATAACGACACGCGCAACGTCCAGGTCGAGGCGGAAGTGCCGAATCCTGAACGCCTGCTCACCCCCGGGATGTTCGCCAACGCCAGCATCGACGTCGGCACGCAGCAGCGCTACCTGACGCTGCCGCAGACCGCGATCGTCTACAACCCCTACGGGGCCACGGTCTATCGCGTGATGACCAAGGCGCAGTTCGACCAGGCGCATCCGCAGCAGACCGCCTCCACCGCGGACGGCGCCAAGGCGGCAGCGGCGGAGGCCAAGAAAGCCAAGCAGGCCGGACCCCAGCTGCCAGCGGACGCGCTCGTGGTGCAGCAGACCTTCGTGAAGACCGGTGCCACGCGGGGGGATCAGGTGGCGATCACCGGGGGGCTCGAGGAAGGGATCGAGGTGGTCACGAGCGGCCAGATCAAGCTCAAGAGCGGCGCGCCGATCAGCGTCGACAACTCGATCCGGCCCGCGGACAGCCCCAACCCGCAGCCGCAGGAGCAGTGAGCCGCGCGCGGCCCCGCCAGCGGCCCAAGTGGTGAGCCTATGAAGTTTACCGATATCTTCATTCAGCGCCCGGTGCTGGCCATCGTGATCAGCGCGCTGATCTTCGTCCTCGGCCTGCGCGCCATCGGCGAGCTGTCGATCCGGCAGTACCCGAAGACCGAGAACGCGGTCGTGACCGTAACCACCGCCTACTACGGCGCCGATGCGCAGACCGTGGGGGGATTCATCACGCAGCCGCTGGAACAGGCGATCGCACAGGCGCAGGGCATCGACTATCTGTCCTCGAGCAGCGTGACCGGGCTGTCGACGATTACCGCGACGCTGCGCCTCAACTACGACGCGAACAAGGCCCTCACCCAGATCCAGACCCAGGTGACCTCGGTGCGCAACCAGCTGCCGCCCCAGGCGCAGCAGCCGGTGCTCAACATCCAGGTCGGCCAGTCGCTCGATGCGATGTACATCGGCTTCCGCAGCGACGTCCTGCCCTCCAACGGCATCACCGACTACCTGGCGCGCGAGGTCAAGCCGAAGCTCGACGCGGTCCAGGGGGTGCAGACCGCGGAGATCCTCGGCGGACGTCAGTTCGCGCTGCGTGCGTGGCTCGATCCGGCGCGGCTGGCCGCGCACGGCGTCTCCGCCGAGGACGTGTACCAGGCGCTCGCCGCGAACAACTACCTGGCCGCGGTCGGCACCACCAAGGGGCAGATGGTGAGCGTCGATCTGACCGCCGCCACCGACCTGCACTCGGTGGAGGAGTTCCGCCAGCTGGTGGTGAAGCAGAAGTCAGGCTCGATCGTGCGCCTGCAGGACGTGGCCAACGTAACCCTGGGCGCCGAGGACTACGACGCGAACGTGTCCTTCAGCGGCCGGCTGGCGGTATTCGTCGGCATCAAGGCCTCCCCCGAAGCCAACGTGCTCGACGTGGCGCAGCGCGTGCGCGATGCGATGGGCGACATCCAGCGCCAGCTCCCCACCGGGCTGTCGGGCGAGATCGTCTATGACAGCACCAAGTTCATCACCTCCTCCATCAACGAGGTGATCAAGACCCTCGTCGAGGCGCTGCTCATCGTCACGGTGGTGATCTTCCTGTTTCTCGGCAGCCTGCGCGCCGTCATCATTCCGGTCGTCGCCATGCCGCTGTCGCTCATCGGCACGTTCTTCGTCATGCTGGCGCTCGGCTACTCGATCAACCTCCTCACCCTCCTCGCCCTGGTGCTCGCCATCGGCCTGGTGGTGGACGACGCCATCATCGTGGTCGAGAACGTCGATCGGCACATGACCGAGGAAGGTAAGGGCGCATGGGAAGCCGCGCTCATCGCCGCCCGTGAGCTCGGCGGACCCATCCTCGCCATGACCGTGGTGCTGGTGGCCGTGTACGTGCCGATCGGTTTCCAGAAAGGCCTGACCGGCGCGCTGTTCACCGAGTTTGCCTTCACGCTCGCCGCGGCGGTGACGGTGTCCGCCGTGGTCGCGCTCACCCTGTCGCCGATGATGTGCTCGCGCTTTTTCAAGTCGGGCCAGCACGGCAATCGCTTCGTGCAGTTCATCGACCGGCAGTTCGAGCGCGTGCGGCACGGGTACGAGCGGCTGCTGCGCTCGGTGCTCGCCACCTGGAGCGTAGTGGTGGTGATGGGCCTGATGCTCTTTGGCGCCACCGTGCTCCTGGGCATGACCGCCAAATCCGAGCTCGCGCCGGAGGAGGACCAGGGCTTCCTCTTCTATCAGCTGCAGGCGCTGCCCAACGCCACCGCGCAGCAGATGCTCGGTTACTCTGAGGAGATGTTCAACATCGGCAAGAAGATTCCCGAGTACGAGATGATGTTCCAGATCATCACACCCGGGCAGGGCTTCGGCGGCATGGTGTTCAAGCCCTGGAATGAGCGCACGCGCAGCGCCGCGCAGCTGCAGCAGGTGCTGCAGGGCGCCTGGAGCAAGGTCGCCGGCGGCCAGGTATTCGTGTTCGCCCTGCCCGCCCTGCCGGGCGCGCAGGGGGCCCCGGTGCAGGTCGTCATCACCACCACCGAGCCCTTCCAGAATCTCAACGAGGTGGTGCAGGCGGTGCTCAACAAGGCACGCGACAGCGGCAAGTGGTGGTTCGTCGACACGGACCTGAAGGTGGACAAGCCGCAGTCGACCGTCGTCGTCAACCGTGACCTCGTCTCGACCCTCGGCATGACGCAGCAGGATGTCGGGTCCGCGCTCAGCGCGGCGCTGGGTGGCGGCTACGTCAACTATTTCTCCATCGCCGGCCGCTCCTACAAGGTCATCCCGCAGGTGCAGCAGGTCGATCGCCTCAACCCCAACCAGGTGCTCGATTATTACGTGCGCACGCCCAGCGGCGCGGTGGTGCCCGCCAGCACGGTGGCGGAGCTCAAGAGCCAGGTAGTGCCGCGCTCGATCAACCGCTTCCAGCAGCTGAACTCCGCGACCATCTCCGGCGCCACGCAGATGTCACAGGGCGAAGCGCTGCAGTATCTGCGCGACACGCTGCAATCCGTGGCCCCGAGCGGCTACACGCTCGACTACGCCGGGCAGTCGCGCCAGTTCGTGCAGGAGGCGGGAGGTTTTGCGACGACGCTGCTGTTCGCGGTGATCATCGTCTTCCTCGCGCTCGCGGCGCAGTTCAACAGCCTGCGCGACCCGATCGTCATCCTGGTTTCGGTGCCGATGGCCCTGTTCGGCGCGCTGATCTTCGTCAACCTGATCTCGAGCCTGAACATCTTCACCCAGGTGGGCCTCGTGACCTTGATGGGCCTGATCTCCAAGCACGGCATCCTGATCGTCCAGTTCGCCAATGAAAGTCAGCGCGCGGGCATGAGCAAGGCGGAGGCGATCCAGCACGCCGCCGCGGTGCGACTGCGTCCGATCCTCATGACCACCGCGGCGATGGTGCTGGGCGTGATCCCGCTCGTGATCGCCACCGGCGCGGGTGCCGCCGGGCGCTTCTCGATGGGACTCGTCATCTCGACCGGGCTCTCGATCGGCACGCTGTTCACGCTCTTCGTGGTGCCGGCCTTCTACATGCTGCTCGCGGCGGATCATCACGCCGAGCGGGGCGCGGTGCCGTCGCCTGCCCCGGCCTGAGCCCGCGCTAGAAGCTCAACCGGGCCTCGAGGGCGACGCCGCGCTCGATGAAGGCGCCGTAGCCGGCGGGAAATTCCAGGTGCCGCCGGTGCAGGAGGTTCGTGCCGTGCAGGGACAGCTCCGCCTGCTTCCCGACCACCCAGCCGAGCCGCGCGTCCAGCTCGGTGTATTCGGGCGCGTAGGGGTCGGGGAGATTCTCCACGTGGCGCAGGAAGCCATCGAGGGTGACGCGGGGCCCGAGGTTCAGCAGTGACTTCAGTCCCCAGCTCGAGCCGGGGTCATCGCCCGCCTGCGACAGCGGCAGCAGGCCGCTCGCGCCGGGTTCGAAATGCAGCGCCGCGCGGAAAGTGCGTACGCTCGGTGATAGGCGCCACCACGGGGTGACCTGCACGTCCGCCCAGGCGACAACGCCATGTGTGTGCCCGGCGATTCGATTGTCCCAGTGGATGGGCAGGAAGACGGTCGCGGAGGCGGGCTCGATGCTGCGCAGGTCATCGTAGAGGCTATAGAAGACTGAGGCGGAGACGTTGAGCCAGGTGCTCGGCTCGGTCCGGTAACCCGTCTCGAACGCGGTCACCTTCTCGGTGCGGAAATCCGGCTTGCCCGTGAGAAACACGATGCCGCCCACGGTCTCCCGCACGTCGGTGTCAAAGGGCGTCGGGGCCCTCACCGCGCGCGAGGCCGCGAGCCACACGTAGTTGCGCGAGTCAGGGCTCCAGCCCAGGCGCGCATCGGGCATGACAGACCAGCCCGAATAAGGGTCGTGCTCGAACTTGGAGCCCGCGGTCAGCTTCAGCTCCGGGGTGACCGCGTAGCTGCCCTGGACGAAGACATTGGTGAGATCGAGCCAGCGATGCGGGGGCACGAAGTAAAGGGTCGGCGTCGTCTCGAGGTGGTAATCGCTGAGGCGCTCGCCGATCCCCCACACGAGCTCGGTGCGTGCGCCCCACAGGCGGTTGTTCTGCAGCTCCACGTCGTAGTTGGTGAGCACGAAAGCCGCGCCGTTGACCGGGTGCCCCGTCTGCGAGTGATCGACGTAGGCCTGGAGCTGCCACAGGGAGTAGGCCGAGTAGTGTTGCCAGCGGCCGAGCACGTTTGCGCCCATGAGCGCCACCTCCGACGCGCCGAGCTGGTGCTCGGTGCCCCGGTAGGCATCACCCTGCAGGGTGAGGCTGTCGAGCGTGCTCTTCCAGTCAGTGCGAAAGCCGGCCTGTGCGCGGCTCCAGTGGTCCTGGGCACTGCCGCCCTCCGTGCAGGATGAGGCCTGCGGCGCACAGGACTGTTCCAGCGAGCCCCGAACGAAGCCCGTGCCGTATACCCGGTAGCTGAGGGCATCACTGGCACTCGCCCCATAGCGGGCCGCCAGGCTCTGCGTGCGATCACCCCCTTCGGCGCGCAGCAGTGTGCCGGTCGAGCTCTGCGCGTCGCGGGTGATGATGTTGATGACGCCGTTGACGGCATTCGCGCCCCAGAGCGTCGCCCCGGGGCCGTCGATGACCTCGATTCGCTCGATGTCCTCGGACATCACGTCCAACTGATCGAAGAACACCCCGGAGAAGAGCGGCGAGTAGACGCTGCGGCCGTCGATGAGAATCAGCAGCTTGTTGGAGAAGGCCTGGTCCGGCGGATTGCCGACGAGGCCCCGCGCGGTGATCTCGTACCCGCTCGAGCTTTCCTGGTGCACCTGTAGGTTGGGCGCCAGGCGCAGAATCTCGGGGAGGCTGTGGAGCCCGGAGCGGTGGATCTCCTCCTGGGTGATGACGTAGATTCCGGCGGGTGCGGTGCTCAGGGTTTGCGGACTCTTAGAGACTGAGGTGACCTCCACATGAGTCAGTTCGCTCAGGGACATGCGACCGAGCTCTTCGAGCGATTCGGGGGGCGTCTCGACCGCCAGTGCGCTGGCGGGTATCGCGAGCAGCGCGAGCGCGCCCGCGCTCAGGCGCATGCGGTCGACCGCCGACGACGGTAGAGCAGGGACCGGGGTTGCTCGCCGCTCGCCAGCAGCAGGGTCGGCCAGTTGTTGCACGCGGCCAGGGCTCCCTGCGGCAGGCTGGCGCACAACAGCGCCTGCGGGCTGCGCTCCACGCGCGCCGCCACGGAGAGCAGTCCGGCATTGAGCTTCAACCGCTGACGCTCGGCCGCCGGTAGGGACACCTCGAAGCGCACGTTGCGTCCGACGGGCAGGAAATTGATGACGGCCCCGGCAGCGAGGCCGCCCTCCTCATCCGTCACCGCGAGAATGGGCTGCCCGCTCGCCGCCTCGAGCAGCGTGCGGCGCGCGGGACTGGGCGGGGCGACGTAAAGAATTTGGGCGTCCTGCAGCTCCTGCGCGCGGTGCACGCGTACGACCCGCGCCGGCCGGCCCTGGATCTGGCGCCCGTTGAGGAGCTTCTCGAGCTGTTCCGCGACACCGTCTGCCCCGGCGACGGCGACGGTGAAATTGGCGGCGTTGCCTTGCGGCCACTGCACATACGCGGCGAAGCGGTAGAGATAGGCGGCCTTGACCGCGTCTTCGCTGTAGGATTGTGCCGACACCGCGCGCGGCAGCGCTCCAACGAGGCACGCCACCGCGGCTAGTCCCCAGCGCCATGTACCGCCGCGGGAAGGTGCGAAAACCCGCAACCTGGCCGGCCTGATGCGCAAAACCCCCTCCCCCCTCCGTCGCAAGCGCGCACATTCTATGTCTCAATGCGCCGGCGTGGGCAGGAGGATTTCGTTGCCGCGTGCCGACAGCGCTGCACAAGCCCGGCGCGTGCGGATAAAGTAACGCCGCCGTGGCTTCGGTACCCTCGCAACTGCAGGTCGGCTGGCTGCGTCAGCGTCTCTCGACGATTTGGCGCTCGCTCGCGGCGATCCGCCACCCCGCGCGCAGCCTGACGGGCAAGCTCATGGCCTTCGTGCTGCTCACCACGGCCACCGCGCTGCTGGTGGCCGGGACGAGCCTGCTCGCCACCGATCTCTACCAGGACCGCCGTGCCTGGAGCGAGCAGCTGCAAAGCGGCGCGGACATCCTGGCCTTCGCCACCGCGCCCGCCCTGTCCTTCGATGACCGCACGGCCGCACAGCGCACCCTCGCGGCCCTCGAGCGACAGCCCGCCATCCATGCCGCGGCCATCTATGACGCTCGCGGCCTGCCGATTGCCGTCTACCGCCGCGGGGCAGCCGCGCCGCCCCCCGCGCAGGTGCCGGTGCTGTCGCCGGGCCTGCATTTCTCCGGCACCCAGGGTGAGCTGCTGCAGCCAGTGATCCAGGGCGGCGAGCGCCTCGGGAGCGTGTACCTGCGAGGCCAGTACGAGGCCACGGGCCGGGTGGTCACCTATCTCAATGTGCTCGCCGTCGTCATGTTCGCCGGACTGGTCGCGGCGATGCTCACGGCGGGCTGGCTGCAGCGGGCGATCACCCAGCCCATGGAGTCCATCGCGCACGTGGCACGGCAGATCGTCGAGCGGCGGACCTACGCGCTGCGCGCCGGCAAGACCACGCACGATGAATTCGCCCTCGTGGTGGACGCCTTCAACAACATGCTGGGCGAGGTCCAGCTGCGCACCCAGGCCCTCGAGCAGTCCAATCAGGCGCTCAAGGAGGCCGCGGCGGTGCGTCAGGCGGCGGAGCTGGCGATGCTCGCCAGCGAGCGCCTGTACCGCGCCATCGGTGAGTCGATCAACTACGGGGTCTGGGTCTGTGATGCGGCCGGGCGCAACACCTATGCGAGCGAGTCCTTCCTCGCCCTCACCGGCCTCACGCTGGAGGCCTACTGCTATCCGGGATGGATCGAGGTGGTGCACCCGGAGGACCGCGCTGCGGTGCGGGCGGCCTGGCGCGAATGCGTGCGCAGCGGCAGCGCCTGGTACCACGAGCACCGTATTCGCGACGTGCACGGCCAGTACCACTTCATCCTCGCGCAGGGCGTACCGATCCGCGACGAGCAGGGTCACATCGAGCGCTGGGCGGGCATCCACCTCGACATCGGCCGCCTCAAGCAGACCGAGCAGGCGCTGCGCGAGGCCGATCGCCGCAAGGATGAGTTCCTGGCCACGCTGGCGCATGAGCTGCGTAACCCGCTCGCACCCATCCGCAACGCGGTGTTCATTCTCAACAGCCCCAACGCCAACGACACCCAGCGCCAGAGAGCCCGCGACGTCATCGATCGCCAGGTGCGCCACATGTCGCTGCTGCTCGATGACCTGCTGGACGTCTCGCGCGTGACGCGGGGCCAATTCCTGCTGAAGAAGGAGTACGTCGATCTCAAGGCCGTCTGCGACATGGCCATCGAGACGGCCCGCCCGCTGATTCAGGCGAAGAATCACCGGCTCAATGTCACTCTGCCCCCGGTACCGGTGACGGTCGAGGCCGACCCGCTGCGCCTGGCGCAGGTGATTTCCAACCTGCTCACCAATGCCGCGAAATACACCGACGCGCAGGGGCACATCGACCTCGAGGTGGTCCTTGGCGACGCAGAGCTCACCCTCGCCGTGCGCGACGACGGCATCGGCCTCAGCAGCGAGTCCATACCGCGCCTGTTCACGATGTTTTCGCAGGTGGATTCCTCGATTGACCGCGCGCAGGGCGGCCTCGGGATCGGGCTAGCGCTCGTGAAGGGTTTGGTGGAGCTGCACGGAGGGACTATCACCGTCAGCAGTCCCGGGCT
>JAFAPI010000154.1 GCA_019247195.1 Gammaproteobacteria bacterium | reverse complement strand
TAGGTGATCGGGTTCGCGCCGGGCGGGGTCGTGTACCAGTCGTACTGGCTCGAGCCGCCGGTCCAGTCGTTGTCGTAGTCGTCACGGCTCTTGTCGCGGCGCGTGAAGGCGAGGCCGAAGCGCAGCTGCGACAGCACGCTGGCGTCGAACTTGAGGGTGCCGCCCAGGGTCGCGCCCTGCACCTTGTCATGGACCGAGAAGCCATTGAGCCCGGTGTAGTGCGCCGTCCAGCGGTCGTTGCCGAGCTGGCCCGCGGCGAGCGCGGCCGCGTAGTCCTGCCCGTTGGGCAGCGTGACGCGGATGTCCGGCAGGCTGTTCGGGATGTTGGTCCAGTCGATCGTGTTCTGGTTGTAGGGGGTCGGGGACTCCAGGCCCGAGGTCACGAACGCGTCCGTGCCGCCCTCCGGGCGGTTGGCGCGCGAGCGGTACAGGTCCGCGGCGAAGGACAGGCGGCTGCTCGCCTCCCAGGCGACGTTCAGGCCGATGAGCGAGGTCGTGACGCGGCGGCTGACGGTCTGATTGACGATCTCGGGGGTGGAGGTGTTGGCGTGGAAGGAGGTGATGAGCCCGTTGGTGACCACGACGTTGGACCACTCGGGGTTGCCGTTGGCGTCGTAGTTGAAGTCCGGGTAGTACGCCTGGTCGTAGGCGACCTGCGGGTCGTTGAGGCGCGTGTAGAGGCCATCGAGCGTCACGCGCAGCGAGTCGGTGGGGTGCCACTCGAGGGTGCCCGAGAGCGCCGCGCGGCGCTTGTCGTCGATCACCGAGCCGAAGGAGATGCAGCACTCCGCCACCACCGGCTGGCTGTCCGGGCCGCTGAGCGGCCAGACACCCGGGTTGTTCGGGTCGTAGGTGTTGTAGTTGAGTGCGTCGCTGCGGGTGCGCTGGCGCGAGTACACCACCCCGAGGAGAAAGCCGAGCGTGCCGGCGTCGTTGCTGTCGGAGAGGAACGCCGAGCCCTTGGTGCCCTGAAAGCGCGACATGTCGTTGTAGTTGCGCTCGATGCGCGCCGCCCCGTGCAAGCCCGGCGCATCGAGCGGGCGCGCGGTGCGCATGTTGACCGTGCCGCCGATGCTGCCCTCGAGGGCGGAGGCCTCGGAGGACTTGAACACGTCGGCGCCGGAGATCACGTCCGCCGGCAGGATGTCGAAGGCGAGCGCCCGGCCGTCGTCGTCGGTCGCGACGATGCGGTTGTTGAGGGTGACGATGTTGTACTGCGAGCCGAGGCCGCGTACGCCGACGTACTGCCCCTCGCCGCCGGTGGTGCGCGAGATCGAGACGCCGGTGATGTGCCGCAGCGAGTCCGCGACGTCATCATCCGGAAAGCGCCCGAGCTCGAGCGCGTTGATCGAGTCGAGGACGATCTCCGAGTTCTGCTTGATCTCGAGGGACTTCTCGAGCGAGGCGCGATAGCCGGTGACCACCACTTCCTGCAGTTTCGACTGGTCTGTGTCCCCGGCGGCGGCGGGCGCATCCGCCGCCGTCGCGGCCCCGGGCGCCGAGAGCAGATCGAGCGACAGCAGCAGGAGGAGAGCGAGGCAGGCGCGCGCGTTCATAGGGGCCCTCGGCAGAAGCGAAACAAAACGAAACCGTTGATTTTTCTTTTTCTTTCGCGGACTATTTCGAATACCTTCGAAGCTGTCAAGGCCCGTCGATTCCGCGTCTGGGGCGTCCCTTCGCCCCGGGCGATCCTCCCGCAGAGGAGTCCGTAGGTGAGCGTACGCACGACGCGACGCGAGTTCCTGACCCTCACCGCGCTCGCCGGCGTGGCGGCGCGTGCCGCGCCGGCGGATGCAGCGGCGCCGGATGCGGACCGCGCGCCGGCCGCCGCGCTCGCCGATGCCACCCTGCGCCTCGAGTACGATCGCGCCCTGCGCTCGCGCCTCACCCGGCTCGCGCCCGAGCCGGTCGCGCTCACGCCCTGGGAGGCGACCGAGGCCCTCACGCTCGCCGACGGCACGATCCTCGCCGACTTCGCGCTCGAGGCCAGCGAGACCGAGTCGCTCGAGGGGGCGCACGGCCCGGGGCGGCGGCTGCGGCTGTCCGCAACTTCCGCGCACGCGGTGCGGCAGACGGTCGAGGTCAGCCTGCTGGAGCGCTTCCCCGGCCTCGCCCTGTGCGAGGTCCGCTACCGCAACGAGGGGAGCCGGCCGCTGACGGTGCGCGAGTGGCGCAGCGGGCAGCGCACGCTCCTCGCTGACCCCGGCCTCGCCGAGCCCGCGTTCTGGTCCTACTGCGGCAGCACCCACGCCGACCGTCGCGACTGGGTGCAGCCGGTGCGGCCCGGCTTCCGCCAGGACAACTTCATGGGCATGACCGCGAGCGACTACGGCGGCGGGACGCCGGTGGTGGACGTGTGGCGGCGCGAGGCGGGACTTGCGCTCGGGCACCTGGAGCTGCGCCCGCAGCTCCTCTCTCTCCCGGTGCGGCGCGAGCCGCGCGGCGTCGTGATGGCGGCGACCGGCGGCAACGAGCAGGTTCTCGCGCCCGGCGCGACCCTGCGCCTGCCGCGGCTGTTCCTCGCCCTCCACCGCGGCGATCATTTCGCGACCCTCACCGCCTACCGCCAGCTCATGGCGGACCAGGGCATGGCCTTCCCCGAGCCGCCCCCGCCCGCCTACGAGTCGATCTGGTGCGCGTGGGGGTATGAGCGCGAGTGCACGTCCGCGCTCATCCGCGGCACGCTGCCGAAGGTGCGTGAGCTCGGGCTCAGGTGGGCCGTGGTCGATGACGGGTGGCAGTCGAACGTCGGGGACTGGCAGCTGGCGCGCGACAAGTACCCGCGCGGCGAGGCGGACATGCGCGAGCTGGTCGGCGCCATCCGCGCCGAGGGCCTCCGGGCGCGGCTGTGGTTCGCCCCCCTCATGGCGCCCCCGGGCTCGGACCTGCTGCACGATCACACCGATC
This sequence comes from Gammaproteobacteria bacterium, assembly GCA_019247195.1. Taxonomy (GTDB): domain Bacteria; phylum Pseudomonadota; class Gammaproteobacteria; order Steroidobacterales; family Steroidobacteraceae; genus 13-2-20CM-66-19. The sequence continues at coordinate 6,980 of JAFAPI010000154.1, read as the reverse complement.
TCCTGCTCCTGGACAAGGATGGCGCGCCGCAGATGGTGAGCTGGTGGAACGCCTTCTACCTGTGCCCGGCGTACGCCCCGACGGTGACCTTCACCACCGCGCTGGTGCGGCGCTTCGTGGGCGAATGGGGCTACGAGGGACTGAAGATCGACGGGCAGCACCTGAACGCGGTCGCGCCCTGCTACAACCCCGCGCACCGGCACGCGCGCCCGGAGGAATCGGCGGAGGCCCTGCAGGGCTACCTGCTCGCGCTCTACCAGGAGGCGCTGCGCGCCGACCCGCAGGCCGTCTTCGAGTGGTGCCCGTGCGGCACCGCGTTCTCCTTCTTCAACTTCCCGGCCATGAACCAGGCGCCCGCGTCCGACCCCGAGTCCTCCTGGCAGGTGCGGCACAAGGGCAAGACCCTGAAGGCCCTGATGGGACCGCACGCGGCCTACGCCGGCGATCACGTCGAGCTGAGCGAGGGCGGGGACGACTTCGCCTCGACGGTCGGCATCGGTGCGATCGTGTCGACCAAGTTCACCTGGCCCAGGGATCCGAAGCCGAAGGACTCCTTCCTCCTCACCCCCGAGCGCGAGGCCCTGTGGCGCCACTGGATCGCGCTCTACAACCGCCTCATGCTCTCGCGCGGGCGCTACCGGGGCGAGCTCTACGACATCGGCTTCGACGCGCCCGAGATGCACGCCATCGAGAAGGACGGTGCGATGTACTACGCCTGCTACGCGCCGCGCTACGCCGGCCCCGTCACGCTGCGCGGGCTCGGTGAGGGCCGCTACCGCGTGCGCGACTACTTCCACGACCGGACGCTGGGCGAGGTGAGCGCGGCCGGCGGGCCGCTCACGGTGCAGTTCGAGCACTTCCTGGTGCTCGAGGCGCGGCGCATCTGATGGTGCGCGCGCTCGAGACCGGGCTCCTCATCGACGAGCGGCGGCGGCGCATCTGCGAGCTGCTGCGCGCGCAGGGGCGCGTGACCGTCGAGGACCTGGCGCGGCGCTTCGGCATCTCGCAGGTCACGATCCGCGCCGACCTCGCCGCGCTCGAGTCGGGCGGGGCGCTGGCGCGCACCCACGGCGGCGCCCTGCCGCCGGAGGCGGGCCAGGACCAGCCCCTCACCGTCAAGCAGCTGCTGCATCATGCCGAGAAGCAGCGCATCGCACTCGCGGCGGCCGCCTTGATCCAGGACGGGGAGACCATCATCCTGGACTCGGGTACCACCACGGCGGAGCTGGCGAAGTGCATCCGCCAGCGCGAGCTCAAGGCGATCAACGTCATCACCAATGCCCTCAACATCGCCGCGCTCCTGATCGACGTGCCCTCGGTGCGCCTCATCGTGCCGGGCGGGATCCTGCGCCGGGAGTCCAACTCGCTCTCTGGTCCCATGGCCGAGAGCGCGCTCGCCAACCTCACCGCCGACCGGCTCTACCTCGGCGCGGACGCCATCGACCCGGAGCTCGGGGTCATGACTCCGCACCTCGCCGAGGCCGAGCTCAACGCGAAGATGATCCGCATCTCGCGCGAGGTGGTGGTGGTGGCGGACAGCTCCAAGCTCACCCGGCGCAACATCTCGGTCATCGCCAAGACCGAGCAGATCCAGCTGCTCATCACCGACCGCGGCGCACCCGCCGGCGCCCTCGGCCGGCTGCGCGCACGCGGGGTCGAGGTGCGCCTGGTATGAGGACCTGGCTGTTGGTTGCGGCGCTCGCGCTCGGCGGCACCGCCGCCGCGCAGGACGCGGCGTTCTACGGCATGGGGGACTTCGGGCGGGTCGAGAAGATCGACGCGCACGTGCACCTCACCGGCCCGGCGGATCAGTTCCTGATACTCGCGCAGCGCGATAACTTCCGCCTGCTCACCATCAACGTCGACTACCCCGACTTCCCGCCCCTCGCCGAGCAGCAGAACGCGGCCGAGTCCCTGCGCCAGCGCTACCCCGGGCGGGTGGAGTTCGCCGGCACCTTCTCGGTGCGCGACTTCGGCACCGCGAGCTGGCCGGCCACGGCGCTGGAGCAGATCGCCGACGCGCGCGCCGGCGGCGCCATCGCCATCAAGGTCTGGAAGAACATCGGCATGGGGTTGAAGGACGCCGCCGGACACTACGTGCTGGCGGATGACCCGCGCCTCGAGCCGATCTTTGCCGAGCTCGAGCAGCAGCACGTGGTGCTGCTCGGACACCAGGCCGAGCCGCTCAACTGCTGGCTGCCGATGGAGAAGATGACCGTGCGCTCCGACCGGCAATACTTCCAGGAGCACCCGCAGTACTACATGTACCGCCACCCGGAGATGCCCTCGCACCGGCAGATCCTCGCCGCCCGGGATCGCATGCTCGCCGCGCACCCGCAGCTGCGTTTCGTCGGCGTGCACCTCGCCTCGCTCGAGTGGGACGTGGATAAGGTGGCGGCCTTCCTCGATCGCTTCCCCGAGGCGCGCGTGGACGTCGCGGCGCGGGTGGTGCACCTCGAGTACCAGGCGGCGCAGCACCCGGACAAGGTGCGCGCCTTCCTGGTGCGCTACCAGGACCGCATCCTCTACGGCAGCGACCAGGCGTACGGACCCTCGGACACCGACGCCGCGGCGCTCGCGGATACGCACACCGCCTGGCAGGAGGACTGGCGGTTCTTCGCCACCGAGGAGCCGATGCACTCGACGGATTTCGAGGCGCCCTTCCGCGGCCTCAGGCTCCCGCGCGCGGTGATCGACAAGCTCTACCGCGAGAACGCGCGCGCGCTGTTCCCGCGCGCGTGGCGGCCCACTCGCTAGTGCCGCCTGCGCCGCGGATACGCCGGCGGGCGCGTCGGGTCCGCACACCGCTACACTGACGCCCCCGTACCGGGTCTTCGGAGAGCAGGATGGCTGCGTATCGCATCCGCGCGCTGCAGGCGGAGGATCAGGCCGAGTGGCGGCGGCTATGGCAGGGGTATCTGCGCTTCTACCGCCAGCGGCTCCCCGACCCGGTCACGGCCGTGACCTTCGAGCGGCTGGTGCACCCGCAGCAGGAGCCGCACGGTCTCGTGGCCGAGGGCGAGGCCGGCCTCGTGGGCCTCGCGCACTACCTGTTCCACCGCTCGACCTGGTCGGCGACCGCGGTGTGTTATCTCGAGGACCTGTTCGTCGACCCGGGCATCCGCGGCCACGGCGCCGGCCGCGCCCTGATCCAGGCGGTCTACGCGGCGGCCGACGCGCACGGTGCCAGCGCGGTGTACTGGATGACCCAGGAGTTCAATGCCGAGGCGCGGGCGCTCTACGACACCCTCGCGCACCGCACCTCGTTCATCCGCTACGAGCGCTAGAGTCGCCGGCCGGCGGGCCGGGAAGATCAGGCATGCGCCGGGGCCGGGCGTGCGCTCGACTGCGCAGGCTGCGTGAGTCGCAGCAGGCGCAGTGCGATCACACTGAGTGCGGCATACCCCGCCGCGGCCAGCCACAGCGCCTGGTTCAGCGAGGTCTCGATCGTCAGCAGCACGGCCGTGCCGGAGGCCAGTACGCCGGCCGCGCCGTTGACGGCCCACAGCCACGGGGTCGCGCCGGGGGCGAGCTGGCTGGCGAGGCGCATGCCGGTCGGGAACATGAAGCCCATCAGCGCGCCGGCGGGCAGCATGACGGCGACACACACGGCCGCCCGCTCGACCAGCGGCCCCGTCTCCGTCGCCGGCAGGACCGAGCCCAGCGCAAAGGGCAGCGCGGCCAGATAGCCCGCGAGCACGAGTGGCCAGAGCAGTGCCGCGGAGGCCGTGAGCGGGAAGAGCCGCCCCGAGAGGGCGCTGCCGAGTCCCGTCGCGAGCACGAGGCTGAAGAGGACGATCGCCAGGCCGTAGACCGGGTGGCCGAGGAAGACCGACATGCGCTGGATGAGGCTGATCTCGACGCACATGAACGCGACGCCGATGACGAGGAAGTAGGCCGTACTCCAGCGGCGCACGCCCGCCTCGACCCCGCGCACCGCGCCGCGCGCCGGCAGCACGACCACCGCGAGGACCACCAGCAGCGAGAGCACGATGAGCGTGAGCAGCGTGAGGGAGGCGGTGAGGTTGCCGCGCACCACGCCGGGGGAGGAGCCGATGGCGCGCGCCATGGAGACCGGATCCGTCAGCCGCAGCTGATTGAAGAAGAAGGGGTTCGTGTCCCAGGTCGGCGCGAGGTTGAGCGGCTGGGCGCGCCCGAATTCGACGAGCTCGCGCGCAGTGCGCGCGCCCAGGATGCGCTCGAACGCGGGGTCGGCCGCTGGCCGGTGTGGCGCGACGAGGGTGCGGTATCCCATCCGCTCGACCGTGGCATCGAGCGTGCGGACGTCCGCCGCGCTGAGCGGGGCACGGCCGACGATGAGCGTGGAGAGCCGCCGGTTGCTCGCCAGATACAGATGCGCGGCGGGGTCGGCCGCGTGCGCCTCCATGAGCGTCGCCATGGCCAGCGAGAGGATGCGGGCGGTCTCGTCCAGGTGCTCCTCTGCGTACCAGCGCGAGACGGTGAAGATGCCAGCCGGGCTCAGTCGCGCCATGAAGCGCTTCCAGCCGTCCACGGTGTAGAGGCCGTTCTCGGAGAGCGTGAATGCCCCCGCGCCGGTCGCGGCCCAGGTGTCGATGAGGCTCATCTGGATGAGGTCGAACTGCTCGGTGCTGCGCGCGAACCAGCTGCGCGCATCGTCCACCTCGAGGCGCAGGCCCGGGATGCGGTCCGCGCCGCTGAAGGCGCGGTAGTCGCGCGCGAAGAGCCGCACGAAGATCGGGTTGTACTCGACCCCGGTGACGTCCGCGAAGCCAAAGAGCGAGGCGGTGAGCAGGTCGCGCCCGCCGCCGATGCCGATCACGGCGGCGCGGCCGCTGTGGCGGATGAAATAAGCGAGCGCCGTCAGGTCGTAGCGCAGGAACTCGATGTCGGCACGCTCGCCGGTGTAGTGATAGATGGGCGTGCCGGCCGCCCCGTCGATGACCAGGTAGCCCTGGTCGATCACCATCTCGGGCACGCGCTTGGACGCGCTCCACAGAAATGGCCGGCTCTGCGGCTCCATCACGAACGCGACGCGCGAGAAGGAGTTCCAGCGCTCGGCCGTGAGGCTGGCGGCGGATTCGACGCGGTTCTTGACGACCAGCGGTCGCAGCCCGTGCGTGCCGAGCGCGAGGTTGAGGAGCGCGGCGGTGAGTACGCCGAGCAGTGCCGGCAGCGGGCGCAGGGCCCACGCGGGGAGGAAGGCCGGGGTGAGCGCGGGGGGCGCGGCCCCCGCGCGCGTGAAGCACAGGGCCGCGAGCGCTCCGATGCCGCCGACGATGAGCACCGCCGAGTACGTATCGATGAGGCTCAGCAGAGCGAGGGTCAGCAGGCACCCGCCGGCGGCCCCGAAGAGGTCCACGGCATACACCAGGCCGACCCGCTGCCGGCTGCGGGTGAGCGCCAGACAGATGGTGATCCCGAGCAGGACGTAGGGCGGCAGCAGGATGAGGATCGCCAGCCCCCAGGTGAGCACGAACGAGAGCGTCGGCTCGAAGAGCGCGTTCAGGGCGACGTTGAGGAGGACGAGGAGACTGCCGAGCACGCTCCAGCCGAAGAGCGACATGACCGAGCTCATGAGCCCGTGCAGTTCGGTCTCGGAGAGCTCGCGCTCCGTGCGGTAGAAGACCCACAGCGCCCCGGCGGTCATGCCGAGCATGGCGACCCCGATCGCGAAGAAGGCGAGGTGGTAGTAGACCTGCACCGAGAGGATGCGGGTCTGCACGATCTGCAGCATCAGCCCGCACATGCAGCTCAGGAATACCCCGGTGAGGAACCAGGGTTGTCCCGGATGTCGCGCCTCCGCCAGGGCCCGTCCCTTCAGCGCACGCGGGTCGGGTCGGGCATGCGCAGAAAAAGAAGCCCGAGCATACGCCCGGGCGAGGGGGGAAGGGGAATTCGGATTCGGTTAAGGCGTGCCGCGCGGCGCGCAGGGCCTGCGCGTCGCGGCCGCAGCTCAGTCCTCGAACACGAAGGGCAGGACGCGGATGCCCTCCTTCTCTACCGCCTGCAGGGCGCCGGGGTCGAGGCCGAGGGACTTGAGGATCGTCGGCGCGACCTGCGAAGTCAGCACGGGGGTCTTCACCACCCGGGGGGACAGATCCGGGTGCGAGACGATCAGGCCCACGTTCGTGTCACCGAAGCTGAAGCCACCGTGCTCGGCGAGCTTGTTCTTGCTCGCCCCGGTGTAGATGGTGCCGTAGCGGGGCTGGACCAGGATGTCGGGGGTGCGGCTGTCGTGGCGCGGGTTGTTGAACTTCAGGGTGATCTCATCCCCCGCCATCACTTCCTCTATGAAGAGTGCGTTGGCGTTCTCGTTGAGCCAGCCGGCGACGGCGGCGGTCTGGCGCTGATCCGGCAGCCAGATGAGGGCGATGTCATCGTCCTGCACGAAGCCGCAGGGACCCTCCGGGCAGTTGTTGCCCGCATCGTTGAGGATCTTCGCCGGGCCCGGCACCGTGCAGTCGCCGACCTTGCACACCAGGTCCGCGAAGTGGCCGGGCTTGTTGAGCTTGGCGAGGTTGATCGGCGACTGGCCGTGCTTGGCGGTGAGGATGATGAGGGTCGAGTCATAGAGGTGCTCGTCCTTAAGGGCCTCGATGATCCTCGCCAGCGACTCGTCGGTCTTGCGCAGCCCGTAGGCCAGCACCGGGCCCGGAGTCCCCGCGCCGTCGAGGTAGCCGCCCCGCTGCTGATTGATGGCGGGGTTGGTGTCGGTCGCGCAGCCGTGCGCCGGGCCGCCCGGGTTGTCGAGCAACAGCTTCTGCCCGACGCTGACCGCCTGGAAGTTCAGGCCGAAGACCTTCGGGACGCCGACGTGGGTGTGGCCGGCGTGGTCCAGGCCATGGATCTCATTGATGACGGCCGCCACCTTCTTGTCGTCGTTCTGCACCGTGCAGACGACGCTGATCGTGTTGTCGAAGCCGCCGGCGTTGGTGATCTCCGGGGTATAGAGATCGTCGACGCCGGTACCGGAGGGCCCGTTGACGAGGTCGTAGGCC
>JAFAPI010000096.1 GCA_019247195.1 Gammaproteobacteria bacterium | reverse complement strand
GCGGATCAGGGCGTCACTCACCTCGTCCATGGGGCCACGATCACCCCCCTGTCGCGTGGCACGGCGGCGGAGGCGAAGCGCGAGCCGGAGGCGGAGAACCCCGCGCGCATCGTCGAGGTCAACGTCATGGGGACCGTGGCCGCGCTGGAATGGGCCCGCACGCAGCCCGGCCTGCAGCGCTTCATCTATGTCAGCTCCGGTGCGGTGTACAAACACCACGGCCCGGATCGCCCCGGTGAACCTCTGCCCGAAGACGGCTATGTGATGCCGCGGCGGCTCTATGGCATCTCCAAGCTCGCGTCCGAGCTCGTGACCGAGCGCTACGGCGAGCTGTTCGGTCTGTCCACGGCCTCAATTCGCCCCTCCTCGGTGTACGGTCCGATGGATCGCGTGACGCCCAGTCGCAACTTCCGTCACGTCCCCAATCGCATCGCCCACCTGGCACTCGATGGCGCGACGCGCGTGCGCGTCAACAGCCTCGATGCCATCGGCGACTACATCCATGCCGAGGACGTGGCGAGTGCGGTCGTCTCGCTCCTCAATGCGCCGCGACTCAACTACAGCACCTACAACGTCGCCGCGGGCAAGCCGGCCTCGATCGGCGACCTGGTGGCGTGGGCGGCCGAGAAGGTACCCGGCTTCAGGGCGGAACTGGTCGCCCCGGCCGAGGCGGATATCCTCGCCGATCCGGCGCTGCGCGACGGGATGTGGGGCGCTTACGATGTGTCGCGTCTCCTCGCCGACACGGGCTGGAGGCCGCGGCCGGTGCGCACCGCCTTCCACGCCTACATCGACTCGCTGCGCGCCGAGCGCGCCGCCCATAGCAAGGACCGATGATGATTCCTGCCTACCCGCGCGACCTCATCGGCTACGGCGCCCGGCCACCGCATCCGCGCTGGCCCGGCGAGGCGCGGATCGCGGTATCGCTGGTGCTGAACTACGAGGAGGGCGGGGAAGCGTGCCTGCTCCATGGCGACACGCACTCCGAATCCGTCCTCACCGATCTGGGGGTCGTGGAAGCCCTGCCGGGGGCGCGTCAGTTAAATGTCGAGTCTCTGTTCGAGTACGGCAGCCGCGTGGGCGCGCGCGAGATCGTCAAGCTGCTGCGCGACCAAGGGCTGACCGCCACCGTTTTCGCCGTCGGCATGGCTCTCGAGCGTAATCCGGAGCAGGCGGCGGAGTTCTCGCACTGCGGGCTCGAGGTCGCCTGCCACGGCCAGCGCTGGCTCGACTATCAATCGGTCCCCGAGGAGGTCGAGCGTGCGCACATTGCACGCAACGTGGAGGTGATCACCCGCTTAACCGGCACCCGGCCGGTGGGTTGGTACACCGGGCGCCCGGGCCCCAATACGCGCCGCCTGGTGGTAGAGACCGGCGGCTTCCTCTACGACAGCGATGCTTACAACGACGATCTCCCCTACTGGGTGGCGGCCGCCGGCCGCCCGCACCTGGTCATTCCGTATGCCTTCGACACCAACGACAGTCGCCTGCAGCGCGGCGGTGACTTCGGCACCGGCGAGCAATTTTTCAGCTATTGCCGCGATGCCTTCGACTGGCTGTACGCTCTGGGCGCGGCGGGGCGCCCGCGCATGCTCAGCATCGGCCTGCACGGACGCATCATCGGCCGCCCGGGCCGAATTGGCGGCCTGGCCCGGCTGCTCGAGCACATCCAGGGGCACGCCGGAGTCTGGATCTGCACGCGCGCGGCGATCGCGCAGCACTGGCTCGCGCAGCACGCCGCACCATGACCCAGCTGCTTCCGCGGCGCGGATATGGCATTTTGCGGCCGTGACGAAGCCCCGTCGAACCCGCTCATCCGCCGGCCGGACCCCACGGCGCAAGGTTGCATTCCTTGCCAACTGCCTGTTGAACCAGAACGCCAAGGTCTGCCAGGGCGCGAACTACCCAGGCGTAGTGAGCCCGGTGGTCGAGACGCTGCGTCGACGCGGTTACCTGCTGCAGCAGCTGCCCTGTCCCGAGCTGGCCTTCGCGGGCACGCGCCGCTGGTGGGCGGTGTACGAACAGTACGACACGCCCGTGTATCGGGCGCACTGCCGGCGCCTTGCGCAGGCGATCGCACCGCTCATCGAGACTTACCTGCGCCGCGGTGATGAGGTGATCCTCATCGGCCTGGATGGCAGCCCGTCGACTGGTGTGCGCTTCACCTCCAGCAAGCCTGACTGGGGCGGTCGCCCCGATCGCCCGCAGGATGACTGGGAAATCGTGCCGCGCCGTGGAATTTGGATAGAAGAACTCGAAAGTGAGCTGGCGCGCCGCGGACTGCCGCCGCTGCCGGCGACCGGCTGGGCGCTCGATATGGGGCGGTGCGATGAGGAGGGCGCGCGGCGCGACCTCGACTCGTTTCTGGACGCCCGGTCCTACCCAACGGTTCGCAGCCGTGAAGGCTGATGCGCGCGGCTGGCGGTTGGCGCTCGTGCCCGATGCGCTCGTCAACCCTCCCGCGGTACGCCGGACCGCACCGGATGTGTTGCAGCTGCTGGAGGACAGTGGTTACGGACTGCTGCAGCTGCCGCCCCCCGGCCGCCACGCACCACTGCTGGCGGTGATCGCTGATCAAGTCGCGGAGTATGCCCACCATGGCTATGCAATCGTCGCGCTTGGCGTGTACGGCGATACCGGCGGTCTGCACTGGCGGCGCCTGGCCGCGCTGCTGCGCCATCGGGGCATATCCCTCCCACCCCGTCATATGCTGCGCCGGGACCGGGAGGTGGTGGCGGAAAGCCGCCGCCTGGCCGCCTTCCTCGCCCGCTACGACCTGCCCACCGACGTGCAGAGGCGCTGGAGGGTCTGACCTTGGACAGCCACGATCAACTGCGGGGGCGCAGACTCGAGGGCAGCACCGCGAAGTCTGCGGTGCGTTCAAGGGCGTTCATCGCGGCGAGCAACGGCGCCGGTGGCGCTATCAGCCGGCGTTCATCGAGCTGCAGCCATCCACCGGTGCTGGTCAGCCGGGCGGCCAGCAGACCGTCGGCACGGAAGAACTCGTGGCGCAGGAGAAAACGGCTGCCATCGGCGGCGTGGCCGCCCAGGGCGTAGCTCACGACGAGGGCCTGCTGCAGCCCCACCTCGCGGAAATACTCGAGCTCGTCCTTCATGACGACAGGCCCGATGCGCAGACGCACGAACTCCTCGACCGGAAAACCGTTCTCGATGAGGAACATCTGTCGCACGTCGGCGGCCTTGTCGAGGTAGGCGGTATTTCTCATGTGCGCGTTGAAATCCATGTCTGCCCAGCCGGCGTGCAGCTTCTTGGTGTACATCCGGATCCCCCCGCCCTGCGCCCGCGCAACGCAACCCCGCGCCGATCACCCTATGACGGCCGGCCCGCCCCTTCAAGCGCGGACCAGGTGCAGATCGGGCGACCTCGCCGCGCGGTGACTTCGTGAGCACTCCCCCGCCTGACCACCGCCGCAATGCCTACGGGCAGCCAATCGGAGCGGCCGTGCGGGACTGGGTGCCTCCGCCGCGCCCGACGCGCCACACCCTCCTCGGCCGCCACTGCCGGCTCGAGCCCGTCAGCCGCGAGCGACATGGCGCGCGCTTATATGCCGCGTATATGGAGGCGCCCGACGACCGCGACTGGACGTACCTCTTCCACGAACGACCCACCACCCTACCCCGTTTCGAGTCGTACCTCGCCGAGCTCGAGCAGAGCGAGGATCCGCTGCACTTCAGCATCATCGAGACGGCGACGTCCTGGCCGGCCGGCACGGCGGCCCTGATGCGCATCGAGCCGCGCCACGGCAGCATCGAGGTGGGGTCGATC
>JAFAPI010000028.1 GCA_019247195.1 Gammaproteobacteria bacterium | reverse complement strand
AAGGTGGAAGTCCACCTCGAGTACTACCCAGTCATCGCCGCGCAGCTGCGAGGGCAGCGGTTCGCTCTCCTCCTCGCTGGGAGGAGCTTCCATCATGTTGGTCTCAGCGACGGCCGACTTCTCGTTCGCCCCGCCGCGCTCCGCGTTTGAGGTGCCACCGGACAGGCCGGTGCCCGAACCCCCGGTGCCGCCCAGATTGCCGAGCTGTTTGAGAATCGCGTCCTGCTGGTCGGGCGTGAGACCCTGAAAGATCTGCAGCTGCTCCGGCGTGGGCGTGAAGCCCTGGGCATGACCGAGCGGGGTGACCAGCAACCCTGCCAAGGCGATGGCCAGCACGCTCCCTAGTAGCCCGTATACGTTTTGGCGTAGCGAGGTCATCACGTTTGAGTCTAAGCCTTCACCGGTGTGGGCGCAGACCGCGGCACGGCCGCGCCGGGATCCGCCGCGTACCACGGCGGCTCACGTCCGCAGCGTCGCCCGGTGGGCCAGGAACCACGAATAAGTGGAGCGGATACCAGCTTCCAGATCGATGCTCGGTACCCAGCCGAGCGCTGCCAGCCGGCTTATATCGAGCAGCTTTTGCGGCGTGCCGTCCGGCTTCGACGGATCGTAGCGTAAAGTTCCGGAAAACCCCACCACCCGGGCCACCAGGGCAGCGAGCTCGGCGATCGTCACGTCGCGGCCCCAACCGACATTGAGCAGACGCTCGTCCTCGTAGCGCGCCATGAGGAACAGGCAGGCATCGGCCAGGTCATCGACGTGCAGAAACTCGCGGCGCGGCCGACCGCTGCCCCAGATGAGGACCTCCTCTGCCTGAGTCTCCTTGGCCTCGTGGATGCGTCGCAGCAGCGCCGGCAGCACGTGTGAACCCTGCAGACTGAAGTTATCACCCGGCCCATAGAGGTTAGTGGGCATGAGCGAGATGGCGTTGAAGCCGTGCTGCCGGCGATAGGCCTGACACATCTTGATACCGGCAATCTTGGCCACCGCGTAGGCCTCATTGGTCGATTCCAGCGGACCGGTGAGCAGCGCCTCCTCGCGCAGCGGCTGCGGCGCCTCGCGTGGATAGATGCAGCTCGAGCCAAGAAACAGCAACTTGCGCACACCGGCGCGCCAAGCGCTGTCGATCACGTTCGTCTGAATGAGGAGATTGTTACGGAGGAAGTCGGCCGGATAGGTGCTGTTGGCGAGAATCCCGCCCACCTGTGCCGCGGCGAGGTAGACCTGCTGCGGCCTTTCGCGTTCGAAAAAATCCCGTACTGCCTGCTGCGAAGTCAGGTCCAGTTCGCGATGCTCGCGCAGCAACAGCTGCTCGTGACCCGCGGCGCGCAGCCTGCGCACCAGCGCCGCGCCGACCAGCCCCCGGTGGCCGGCGACGAAGATCGGCCCCGGCTGCTTCACTCACGGTACCTGTAGGTCTTGAATCCCTGCCGGGCGGCAAGCGCATCACGCCGCGCGATCTCAAGGTCCGCCGCAACCATCTCCTGCACCAGCTGCGCGAAGGTCGCCTCCGGCTGCCAGCCGAGCTTGGCGCGGGCTTTGCTGGCATCGCCGAGCAGCGACGCCACCTCCGTTGGCCGGTAGTAGCGCCGATCGATCTCGAGAATGGTGCGACCGGTGTTCGCGTCGACGCCGCGCTCCTCGGCGCCGCTACCGTGCCATTCGATCTGCATCCCCAGCTCCGCGCCGGCGCGCACGACGAACTCACGCACCGAGTGCTGTTCGCCCGTGGCAATCACGAAATCCTCGGGCGCGGGCTGCTGCAGCATCAGCCACTGCGCACGCACGTAGTCCCGTGCGTGGCCCCAGTCCCGCCGCGAGTCCAGATTACCCAGATACAGCCGCTTTTCGAGCCCCTCGTGAATGCGGGCCAGCCCGCGGGTGATCTTGCGGGTGACGAAGGTTTCGCCGCGGATGGGCGATTCGTGATTGAAGAGGATGCCACTGCAGGCATAGAGCCCGTAGGCCTCGCGATAGTTCACCGTGATCCAGTGAGCGTAGAGTTTGGCCGCAGCGTAGGGGGAACGCGGATAAAACGGCGTCGTCTCGCGCTGCGGTGTCTCCTGCACGAGCCCGAACATCTCGGAGGTTGAGGCTTGGTAGAAACGGGTCTGTTGTTCCAGTGCCAGGATGCGCACCGCCTCCAGCAGCCGCAGCGTTCCGAGTGCGTCGGCGTTGGCCGTGTACTCGGGGGTCTCGAACGACACCCCTACGTGACTTTGCGCTGCGAGATTGTAGATCTCGTCGGGCTTCACCTTCTGGATCACCCGGATGACGCTGGTCGCATCGGTGAGATCGCCATAGTGCAGATGCAGCCGCACGCCCGCGTCGTGCGGATCCTGATAGAGGTGGTCGATGCGGTCCGTGTTGAACGAGGAGGAGCGGCGCTTGATGCCGTGCACGTCATAGCCCTTGTTGAGCAGCAACTCCGCCAAGTAGGCCCCGTCCTGACCGGTGATGCCGGTGATGAGGGCGCGCTTAGCCATGCTGGCCGGAAGGACGGAGGTAGCCGCGTTGCGCCAACTCGCCGGCCGGGCAGGCGTGTTGGATGGCACGGTGCTTCATCTGCGCCTTCGCCGTGACGCGGCGACGTTCAGGGCTCGAAGATTCAAGCAGGGTTCCCGGGGACCGTATGGGCTCGCGTGCCATAATTATATCCATGTTGCCATCGGTGACTCGTTTTCGCGCCGCCGGGACGGGGCGCGCAGTCCTCGCGTGCCTGGTCGCCACGCTGCTGCTGCTGAGCGTCCCCGATGCGGCCGCCGCGCGCGGCGTCAGCCCCTATCTGCCCTTGAGTCTCGAGCCGGAGATGGAGGCCAAGATAGAGCGCGTGCTCATCCTGGCGGGTAAGCCAGTGCTGCGACGCCCGCTGGCTGCGGCGACGGTGCTCGATGCCCTTCCCAGGGCTTGCGCGATCGATGCGGCATTGTGTGAGCAGGTCGGCCGCTACCTGGCGCGCTACATGCATTTCAGCGCCCTGACACACGCGAGCGTCGAGGGCGCCAGCACGCATGGCGGCAGCGATCCCTTGCCGAACCGGTACGGTCTGTCGACCCGCAGCGCCTGGGAGGCATCCCTGGCCGGCTATGTGCAGCCGAGTGATTACCTGCTCGTGAACATCGGCGGTATTGCCTATGACGGCCGCCAGAACTTCACCGGTTCGTACCTCAGCGCGGGCTTCAGCAAGTTGCAGCTCGATGTCGGCTACAAGCCGCATTGGTTCTCCCCTTTTACTGACAGCAGCATGCTGCTGAGCACCGAGGCACCCACCATGCCGTCGGTGAGTCTGTCTAACTACGAACCGCTGACGCGTCTCAACCTCACCTACGAGGTGTTTGATGCGCGCATGTCCTACTCGAAAAATATCGTATGGACCGCGGCCCCGGGCGGACTGACCCAGGGGCGGCCTTACCTTGGCGGACTGCACCTGGCGATCGAGCCGGTCAGTGGCTGGTCGTTCGGGGTGACGCGACTGGTGCAGTTTGGAGGCGGTGCGCGCGGTGGCGCCTCGCTGTCGACGCTGCTGCGCGCCCTGGTCAACCCGTCGCGCTACTCCAACGTCAATCCAAACCTCAGCGTCGACCAGAAGGCCACCAACCAGGAGGCATCGTTCACCACGAGCCTGCTGTTCCCCGGTCCACTGCCCTTCGTGGTTTACGCCGAGTACGCGGGCGAAGACACCTCGCACGGGCGCAACTATCTGCTCGGTGACACGGACCTCTCGTGGGGCATTCACCTGCCGCACTTGCCCGGCCACCTCGATCTGACGCTCGAGGCTTCGGAGTGGCAGGACAACTGGTACACCCATTTCATCTGGCTCGATGGGATGACGAATGACGGCCTGGTCATCAGCCATTGGTTCGGCGACCAGCGCGTGTTCCGCGACGGCGTCGGCGGCCGCAGCGCCATGGCCCACCTGGGGTGGGATGCCTGGTTCGGCGGAACCCTCGATGTGCGCTACCGCGCCCTGCAGAACCAGGTCTACGGGGCCATCCCTTATCACCACTACCACGAGATCAGCGTGGGTTACTCCCGTCCGTGGCACGGCGTCGTGGTGGGGGGTGAGGTGGACTCCGGCACCGATGTGTTCGGTCAGACCTTCGGCCGCGTTGCGGGCTTCGTCCGCTACGACGACCCTGACGCCATAAGTGCCGCCGCGAGTGAGACCGCCGCCGCCGCCGACGAGGCGCAAGGTCCCCAGTGGGTGCTCGAGGCGGGCGCCAGCAGCCTGCGCACGCGCGTGGATCTCACCGAGCTCACGCCCATCGTCGATCGCCCCCGGACCACCAGCCCGCACTTTGCCGTGGCCGCGCGGCGCGCGGTCTCGGAGCACAGTGACCTCGCGGCGAAGGTCGAGCTGGATCGCGCGGACGCCCACACCCTGCTCGGGGTGCGCCTTCTCGACTACCGGTACCGCTTCGACAACCCGCTCGCCTTCACCTTGTCGCTGGGGGTGGCGCGCTACGACCTGGCCACACCCGCCTACGGCTTCTATTACAGTGCGGGCCTGCAGTGGCGTGACCTACTGCCGCACCTCGATCTGGGTATCGATGCGCGCTACTACGACAACGTCGCCCGCGATCGGGTGTTGCCGGGCGATCCGCATACCAACCGCCGCGACAGCTTCTACGTCATGCAGGGTGGGGTCGCATACCTGAGCTACCACTTCTAGGGCAGCGCCACGGACGCTACCCACCGCTGCGGCCGCTGCCCTTTTGGGCCGCCCGCTCGTCCCGCCATGCCGCCACCGTGTCGAGCAGGCGCTGCAGATTCGCGGGCGCCGGATGGCCGCCGCAGGGCTCCTGCACGGCCGGTGCAAGCTGTTCGGTGAGCTTCTTGCCGAGTTCCACGCCCCACTGATCGTAGGCGTTGATGCCCCAGATGACGCTTTGGGTGAGCACGAAGTGCTCGTAGAG
>JAFAPI010000019.1 GCA_019247195.1 Gammaproteobacteria bacterium | reverse complement strand
CCCCTTGCCCACGTCGCCGTAGCCGCACACCACGGCGATCTTGCCGGCGATCATGACGTCGGTGGCCCGCTTGATGGCATCCACCAGCGACTCGCGGCAGCCGTAGAGGTTGTCGAACTTGCTCTTGGTGACCGAATCGTTGACGTTGATGGCCGGGAAGGCCAGCGTGCCCTCGCGCGCCATCTGGTAGAGACGTTTCACGCCGGTCGTGGTCTCCTCGGTCACGCCGCGCACCTGGCTGATGCGCCGCGAGTACCACTGCGGGTCCGCCTTGAGCTTGGCGCGGATCGAGGCGTAGAGCGCGCTCTCCTCCTCGCTAGCCGGCTGCGCCAGCAGCGCGGCGTCCGCCTCGGCGCGGCGCCCGAGGTGCAGCAACAGCGTCGCATCGCCGCCGTCGTCCAGGATCATGTTGCTGTAGGCACCGTCCGGCCACTCGAAGATGCGGTGCGTGTACTCCCAGTAATCGCTCAGCGATTCGCCCTTCCAGGCGAATACCGGGGTCCCCCGCACCGCGATCGCGGCCGCGGCGTGATCCTGGGTGGAGAAGATGTTGCAGGATGCCCAGCGCACCTGCGCGCCCAGCGCCTGCAGCGTCTCGATCAGCACCGCCGTCTGGATCGTCATGTGCAGCGAACCGGCGATGCGGGCGCCGCGCAGCGGCTGCGCGGGAGCGAACTCCTCGCGGATGGCCATCAGACCGGGCATCTCGGTCTCGGCGATCGTGATTTCCTTCCGGCCCCACTCAGCCAGTGCGGGGTCAGCGATGCGATAGTCGCTGCTGGGCGGTTGGGCGGCCTTCAAGGTGGCATTCATACGTACTCCGTCTGACAGAGCGAGCGCCGTATGGTTGCTCCGCCGCTCGCTGAGCCTGGCAGGGCGGACCCTGTCGCAACGCTCCTCAGCGGGTGCGGTCGCCGCGGACGCGGCAAAGTCGGGCCGTTACGCGGCGCGCATCCCCTTCGCCTCTTCGGCCAGCGTGGCGGCGCGGTCGGTGCGCTCCCAGGTGAACTCGGGCTCGCTGCGCCCGAAGTGCCCGTAGGCGGCGGTCTTCTGATAGATCGGGCGCACCAGATCGAGCATCTCGCGCAGCCCGTAGGGAGTCAGATCGAAGTGCTTGCGCACCAGCTGCGTGAGCCGCTCGCGCGACAGATGGCTGGTGCCGAAGCTCTCCACCATGATGGAGGTGGGCTCGGCGACGCCGATGGCGTAGGAGACCTGCACCTCACAGCGGGTGGCCAGACCGGCCGCGACGATGTTCTTGGCGACGTAGCGCGCGGCGTAGGCGGCCGAACGGTCCACCTTGGAGGGGTCCTTGCCGGAGAAGGCCCCACCCCCGTGGCGCGCATACCCGCCGTAGGTGTCGACGATGATCTTGCGGCCGGTGAGACCGCAGTCTCCCACCGGGCCGCCGATGACGAAGCGCCCGGTCGGGTTGATGTGGTACTTGGTGCGCCGGTCGACCCACTTCGGCGGCAGCACGGGCTTGAGGATCTCCTCCATCACCGCCTCGCGCAGCACCTTGGTCGAGACCTCGGGACTGTGCTGTGTGGAAAGGACCACCGCTTCGAGACCGACCGGCTGGTGGTCCTCGTAGCGCAGCGTCACCTGGCTCTTCGCGTCCGGGCGCAGCCAGGGGAGCTTGCCGGCCTTGCGTACCTGGGCCTGGCGCTTCACCAGACGGTGCGCGAGGGTAATCGGTGCCGGCATCAGCACGTCGGTCTCGTCGGTGGCGTAGCCGAACATCAGGCCCTGGTCACCCGCGCCCTGCTTGCGCTCGTCCTTGCGGTCGACCCCCTGGGCGATGTCCGGTGACTGCTTGCCGATGATGTTGAGCACGCCGCAGCTGGCGCCGTCGAAGCCCATCTCCGAGGAGTTGTAGCCGATATCGAGCACCGTCTTGCGCACCAGAGCCTCGACGTCGACCCAGGCGCTGGTCGTGACCTCGCCCGCGACGATGACCACGCCGGTCTTGACGAGGGTCTCGCAGGCGACCCGACCGCGGGCGTCCTCCTTGAGGATCGCATCGAGCACGACGTCCGAGATCTGGTCGGCGACCTTGTCGGGGTGTCCCTCGGAGACGGACTCCGAGGTAAAGAGGTAGTCATTGGCCATGCGGGCAGGTCACCAGAGCGTCAGCCGAGCGGAACTGCCATTTTAACAGGTTGGGCCGCACCGCAATCAGCACCCTTGGAGCTGAGGAAATGCCCGCGCCAGCCGCTCCGTGAACTCGGCAGGCGTAAAGCGATGATTCTGCGTACCCCGCGTCTCGATCTTGATGGCGCCGAGCAGCGCGGCAATATGTCCCGTGCGCTCCCAGCCAAGGTTGTGCAGCAAGCCGTGGATCAGGCCGGCGCGGTAGGCGTCACCGCAGCCGGTGGGGTCCACCACCGCGCGCACGGGTGCGGGCGGGATGTGCAGCTCGCCGGTGGCGGTGGTGATGCTCGAGCCTTGCGCGCCGCGGGTGACGATGAGCGCCGCGACGCGCTCGGTGACCTCGCGCACCGACCACTGCGTCTTCTGCGCGAGCAGCTGCCACTCGTACTCGTTCACCGCGACCCAGCGCGCCTGTTCGATGAAGGCGCGCAGCTCAGCGCCGCTGAAGAGCGGCAAGCCCTGCCCGGGATCGAAGATGAAGGGTATGCCGGCGGCGGCGAACTCCGCCGCGTGCTGCAGCATGCCCTCACGGCCGTCCGGTGCGACGATCCCGAGCGCGACCGGCCCGGCGGCGCGCACGTGGTTGCGGTGAGCGTGCTGCATGGCGCCGGGATGGAAGGCGGTGATCTGGTTGTCATCGAGGTCGGTGGTGATGAAGGCCTGCGCCGTGAGCTCCTCGGGTATCACCTGTACCTGCCCGAGCGGCACCCCGCGCAGCTCCAGCCACTCCCGATACG
Source organism: Gammaproteobacteria bacterium (assembly GCA_019247195.1). GTDB lineage: Bacteria > Pseudomonadota > Gammaproteobacteria > Steroidobacterales > Steroidobacteraceae > 13-2-20CM-66-19. The sequence goes on along the minus strand of JAFAPI010000019.1, from coordinate 26,649 downwards.
GAGCGAAGTCCCGGCCCACCGTGGCCATGGGCACGCCCTCGTCACCGAGCAGGCGCAGGCTGTAGGCGATGTTGCCGGCGCAGCCGCCGAACTCGCGCCGCAGCTGCGGCACGAGGAACGACACGTTCAGCATGTGGATCTTGTCGGGGAGGATGTGGTGCGCGAACCGGTCGGCGAACACCATGATGGTGTCGTAGGCCAGCGAGCCGCAGATGAGGGCGCGCCCGGCGGCGCCAGTCACGCGCGCGAGCCCTGGCCGGCGCTCTCCGCCTGCAGCAGCTCGACCCCGTGGCGGGCGAGATCGGTGAGTCCCGCACCGTGGCGTTCGGCGCAGTAGCTGATGATCTGCGCCCGCATGCGCGGCTCCCAGTAGCGGCGCAGGTGCGCCGCCACGTCGCGCGCGGCCTGCTGCGGCTCAGAGGCCCCGGCGAAGAACTCGCTGATCTCGTTCGCCATCTTGATGAGCAGGTCGGTGTTCATGCGCGCAAGCTTACTGCACGCGCTCGGGGTGGGCGTAGAGCACGTGCTGGTCGCGGCGCGCGAAGGCCACCAGCGTCAGCCCGCACTGGCGCGCCAGACGCACCGCGAAGGCGGTGGGAGCGGAGAGCGCGACCAGGAGCGAGATGCCGACGGTGGCGCATTTCTGCACCATCTCGTAGCTGGCGCGGCTGGTGATGAGCATGTAGCCGGCGCCGAAGTCGGCCTGCGCCCGGGCCAGCGCGCCGATGCTCTTGTCGAGCGCATTGTGACGACCGACGTCCTCGCGCAACAGCTGGATGCCTGCACCCGGGCGCACCCAGGCGGCGGCGTGCACGCTGCCGGTGCGACGGTTGATGGGCTGGTGCGCCGCGAGTGCCTCGATGCTCTCGTGCAGCTGCGCCGCGCTGACGGACACGCCCGCCGGCACGGGGGGGCAGTCGCGGATCGCATCGGCGGCGCTCTCCGCCCCGCACAGTCCACAGCCGGTGCGCCCGGCGAGATTGCGCCGCCGCTGCAGCAGCTGCGCGAAGCGCTCCCAGGCGACGCTGACGTGCACGTCGATCACCCCCGCGCCGTGACGCACCTCGACGCCGCGGATCTCCTCGCGCTGCGCCACCAGCGCCTCGCTGAGGGTGAAGCCCACTGCGTAGTCCTCCAGATCGGCGGGAGTGGCGAGCATGACCACGTGCGGCACGTCGTGGTAGACGAGCGCGACCGGCATCTCCTCGGCCACCTGGTCCTGCATGGCCTGCAGTCCGCCCGCCGACCAGCGCTGCACGTCGAGCGCCACGCTGGTGGCCGGCTGCAGCGCCGCGGCCGGCGCACCCCCTTGCGGTGCGCGCGTCACCTCAGGCCGGGGCGCGGTCGCGCCGCCGCCCCGGCGCACGCGGCAGCGCGCGCTCGACCGCGGCACGCTTCTGCCAGGCATCCTTCTGGTTGACGAGCACGACCTCGACCGCCGTGACCTTGTACTCCGGGCAGTTGGTCGCCCAGTCGGAGTTCTCCGTGGTCACGACGTTGGCATTGGTCTCGGGGAAGTGGAAGGTGGTGTACACCACCCCCGGCGCGATCTTCTCGGTCACCCGCGCCCGCAGCACGGTGTCGCCGGCGCGGCTGGTGAGACCGACCCAGTCACCGTCAGCGATGCCGCGCACCTCGGCATCGTGCGGATGGATCTCGAGGACATCCTCGGCGTGCCACACCACGTTCTCGGTGCGGCGCGTCTGTGCACCGACGTTGTACTGGGTGAGAACGCGGCCGGTGGTGAGGATGAGCGGGAAGCGGCTGGTCGAGCGCTCGCTGGTCGGGACGTACTCGGTGTTCCAGAACTTGCCCTTGCCGCGCACGAACTGGTGCACGTGCATGGTCGGGGTCCCCTCCGGCGCGTCAGCGGTGCAGGGCCACTGGATGCTGCCGAGGCGGTCGAGCTTCTCGTAGGTGAGCGCGGCGAAGGTCGGGGTGAGGCGGGCGATCTCCGCCATGATCTCGCGCGGGTGGCTGTAGTGCATCGGGTAACCGAGCGCATTGGAGAGCAGGCAGGTCACCTGCCAGTCCTCGTAGCCGCCGAGCGGCTCCATTACCTTGCGCACCCGCGACACGCGCCGTTCGGCGTTGGTGAAAGTGCCGTCCTTCTCGAGGAAAGAGGATCCCGGCAGGAAGACGTGGGCGTACTTGGCGGTCTCGTTGAGGAACAGGTCCTGCACTACCACGCATTCCATCGCCTCCATGGCGGCGCTGACGTGGTGGGTGTTGGGATCGGACTGGACGAAGTCCTCGCCCTGCACGTACAGGCCGCGGAAGGTGCCATCGAGCGCCGCCTCGAACATGTTGGGGATACGCAGTCCCGGCTCGGCCTGCAGCGGCACTTGCCAGTCGTGCTCGAACTGCGCGCGCGTCGCCGGGTCGGCGACGTGGCGGTAGGCGCTGAACTCGTGCGGGAAGGAACCCATGTCGCACGAGCCCTGCACGTTGTTCTGGCCGCGCAGCGGGTTTACCCCCACCCCCTCACGGCCCAGGTTGCCGCTCGCCATGGCGAGGTTGGCGATCGCCATCACGGTGGTCGTACCCTGGCTGTGCTCGGTCACGCCGAGCCCGTAATAGATGGCGCTGTTGCCGGCGCTGCCGTACAGGCGCGCCGCACGGCGCACGGCGGCGGGCGGCACACCGGTGATGGCCTCGCTCGCCTCGGGCGAGTTGCGCTCCGCGCCGACGAAGGCCTTCCAGCGGGCAAACGAGTCGCCCTCGCAACGCGCCGCGACGTAATCCTCCTTGACCAGGCCCTCGCTGACCAGCACGTGGGCCAGCGCATTCAGCAGCGCGACGTTGGTGCCGGGCCTGAGCTGCAGGTGCACGTCGGCCTCGATGTGCGGGGTGCGCACCAGGCCGATCTCGCGGGGGTCGGCGATGATGAGCTTCGCGCCCTGGCGCAGGCGGCGCTTCAGCTGCGAGGCGAAGACCGGGTGCCCCTCGGTCGGATTCGCGCCGATGATCATGATGAGATCGGACTTCATCACCGAGTCGAACGCCTGCGTGCCCGCCGACTCGCCCAGGGTGTTCTTCAAGCCGTAGCCGGTGGGGGAATGGCAGACGCGCGCGCAGGTGTCCACGTTGTTGTTGCCGAAGGCGGCACGCACCAGCTTCTGCACCAGGAAGGTCTCCTCGTTGGTGCAGCGCGAAGAGGTGATGCCGCCCACCGCGTTGCGTCCGTACTGCTGCTGCAGTCGCTTGAACTCGCGCGCGGCGTGGGCGATCGCCTCCTCCCACGAGACCTCGCGCCACTCGTCACGGATGCTGGCGCGCACCATAGGCTTGGTGATGCGGTCCTTGTGCGTCGCGTAGCCCCAGGCAAAGCGGCCCTTGACGCAGGCGTGTCCGTGGTTGGCGCGGCCCTCGCGCGCCGGGACCATGCGCACCAGCTCGGGCTGCGTCGCGCTGCCCTGCACCTCGGCCTTGAAGCCGCAGCCAACGCCGCAGTAGGCGCAGGTCGTGGCCACGGCGCGTTCCGCGACGCCGAGCCGGATGACTGACTTCTCGGTGAGCGCACCGGTCGGGCAGGCCTCGACGCAGGCCCCGCAGGAGACGCACTCGGACTCCAGGAAGGGTTGGTCCTCGCTCGCGGCGACCTTCGATTCGAACCCGCGCCCCTGGATGGTGAGGGCGAGCGTGCCCTGCGTCTCGTCGCAGGCGCGGACGCAGCGCGAACAGACGATGCACAGCTGCGGATCGAAGCTGAAGTACGGGTTGCTCGTGTCCTGGGGGAGGGGTCGGTGCATGCGCCCGCCCGGCGCGTAGGAGCTCTCGGTGACGCCGACCGCGGCCGCCATGTCCTGCAGCTCGCAGTGTCCCTCGGCGGGGCAGCCGGCGCACTCGAGCGGATGGTCCGAGACGTACAGGTCGATGACCCCGCGGCGCAGCTCGCCAAGCTTCGCCGACTGGGTGCGGATCTTCATCCCGGCGGCGACGGTGGTGGTGCACGAGGCCGGGTACCCCTTGCGGCCCTCGATCTCCACCAGACACAACCGGCAGGAGCCAAAGGCTTTGAGCGTGTCGGTGGCACACAGCTTCGGTACGCTCACGCCGGCGAGCGCCGCTGCGCGCATGATGCTCGTACCCTCCGGTACGGTGAGCGCGCGCCCGTCGATCTCGACCGTCACGCCGTCGGCGCTCTCGCTCGGCGGGGTCCCAAGGTCTTCGTAGTCTATGGCATACATGCGGTGAGCCTCGTGCGCGCGCCTCTAGCGGACCTGCGCGCGAAAATCTTCCCTGAAATGTTTGAGGGCGCTCTGCACCGGAAAGGGCGCCATGCCGCCCAGGCCGCACAGCGAGCCCTGCACCATGGTGTCGCACAGCGCCTCGAGGAGCTTGAGGTTACGCTCGCCGTCCTCGCCGGCGAGAATGCGGTCGATCACCTCAACGCCGCGCGTGGAGCCGATGCGGCACGGCGTGCACTTGCCACAGGACTCGAGCGCGCAGAATTCCATCGCGTAACGCGCCATGCGCGCCATGTCCACGGTGTCGTCGAACACCACGATGCCGCCGTGTCCCAGCATCGCGCCGATGCCGGCGAGCGCCTCGTAGTCGAGCAGCGTATCGAACTGGCCCGCCGGCACGTACGCGCCCAGCGGGCCGCCGATCTGCACGGTGCGTATAGGGCGGCCGCTGGCGCTGCCGCCCCCGTAATCATAGAGGAGCTCGCGCAGGCTCAGGCCGAAAGCGCGCTCCACCAGGCCGCCGCGGCGGATGTTGCCGGCGAGCTGGATGGGAAGCGTACCGCGCGAGCGGCCGCTGCCGTAATCCGCGTACGCCTGCGCGCCGTGCGCGAGGATCCACGGCACGCTCGCCAGCGTGATGACGTTGTTGACGACCGTCGGCTGGCCGTACAGCCCCTTGATCGCCGGCAGCGGTGGGCGCACGCGAACCTCTCCGCGCCGGCCCTCGAGACTCTCGAGCATCGAGGTCTCCTCGCCGCAGATATAGGCGCCGGCGCCGAGGCGGACCTCGAGGTCGAAGCGCCGACCGCTGCCGGCCACGTCGGCGCCGAGGTAGTGGGCCTGGTAGGCCGCGGCCAGGGCCGTCTCCAGGGCGCGGCGCGCGTGGGGATACTCGGCCCGCAGGTAGATGTAACCCTGCGTCGCCCCCACCGCCAGTGCGGCGATCGTCATGCCCTCGATGAGCGCGAACGGATCGCCCTCCATCAGCATCCGATCGGCGAAGGTGCCGGAGTCGCCCTCATCGGCGTTGCAGGCGATGTACTTCTGCCGCGCCGCCTGCTCGGACACGGTCTTCCACTTGATGCCGGTCGGAAAGGCGGCACCGCCGCGCCCGCGCAGCCCGGACGTGGTGACCGCCGCCACGATCTCGCCCGGCGCGAGCCCGAGCGCGCGGGTCAGGCCCGCGTAGCCGCCGTGGCGGACATAATCCGCGACGCTCGCCGGATCGATGCGGCCCACGCGCTCGAAGGTGAGCCGCTGCTGGCCGCGGAACCACGGCAGCTCCTCGGTGGGCCCGAGCGCGAGCGGGTGCGCCCCGCCGGCCAGGAAGTCCGCCTGAAAGAGAGAAGGCACGTCCCGCACGCTGACCGGCCCGTAGGCGCGTCGCACCCCATCCTCGCCGGCCACCTCAAGCAGCGGTTCAAGCCAGTAGGCCCCGCGTGAGCCGTTGCGCACCAGCTCCAGGGCTACCCCGCGGCGACGCGCCTCGGCGCGCAGCGACTGTGCCACCGCCTCGGCGCCGAGCGACAGCGCACCGGCATCGCGCGGCACGTACACCAGGCGGCTCATGAGGAGGTGGCGTCCTCGGCGAGAAGCGCGTCGAAACGCTCGGGGGTGAGCCGCCCATACAGCTCGCCATCGATCATGGCGGCGGGTGAGCAGGCACAGTTGCCGAGGCAGTACACCGGTTCCAGGGTATAGCGCCCGTCGGCGGTCGTCTCGTGGAAGCCGACCCCGAGGCGTTGCCGCGCATGCTCGCTCAGGGCCGCCGCGCCCATCGACTGGCACGCCTCCGCCTGGCACAGGCTGACCGTGGAGCGCCCCGGCCGTGCGCGGCGGAAGAAATGGTAGAAAGTGACCACCCCATGGACCTCGGCGCGCGACAGATTCAGGCCCTCCGCCACGACGGGCACGGCCTCGGGGGGGATGAAGCCGAGCTCGGCCTGGATCGCGTGCAGCAACTCGATGAGTGGGCCTGGACGGCCCTTGCACTCCTCGATGATGCGCCGCACCGTCGCGAGCTCCTGCGCCGCTAAGGTCTTCATATCCAACCAGTATACGTCCGGGGGGTGCGGCCCTGCTTGTCCGGTCCCGCCGCGTGGCGGCCGACCACCGACGCGACGTGCCGGGGGCCGGCAATGGCACTACACTCGCGCCGCGGGATCGTTCGCGGGCGGATACGGCGTGGTTCAACGGTTGCATCAGGGGGTCCGGCGGGCCGCCGCGCTGGCGTGCGGGCTGCTGGCCATGAACGCGACCCGCGCGGACATGCGCACCGCCGTGGATGGACTTTCCCTCGGGGGCAGCCTCGCGCTCACGTCCGACTACATCTACCGGGGTGTTTCCGAGAGCGACGGTCATCCGGCGTTGCAGGGCGACCTGCACCTGGACACCCGGGGCGGCACCTTCTTCGGGGTCTGGGCGACCTCGCGCTCCCGTGACCTTGAGCCGGGCGCCGGCGCGATCGCTGAACTCTACCTCGGGCAACGCATCGATCTGGGGGCCAGCTGGAGCGGCACCCTGAGCCTGCGCTCGCGCCAGTATGTGGGCATGCAAGAGACCTCGGACGATTATCAAGAGGTGTCCGCGGCGCTCAACTACCTTGACCGCTGGAGCCTCACCCTGACGGCCATTCCCAACGCGGTGCGCTACTGGTTCTACGAGCGCCTCAGCCGCAGTCCCGCCTACACGGCCGAGAGCGCCGGCCAGTGGCCCCTCGGGCGGTATCTGCTCGCCACCGCGGGGCTGGGCTACTACCGCTCCACCGGGACGGGCGCCGGCATCAACCGCGGTACGGGTTACGCCTATGGGGACGCCGGGGTGGCGCTGGAGCGTGGACCGTGGCGGCTCGACCTCGGTTATTACCAGGCGCAGCGGGCCGCGCGCCGGTCGTTTCCCTATCCCCTGCCCAGCCACCGGCTGGCCGCGACTATCGCCTGGCAATTCTGAGCGTTTTGACCGCTCAGCCCCCGCCGGTCTAGGGTGGGAACAGAACCCCGCACCGGGCTTCGGGCACTTACCGGTGAGGCGCCACGAGGGTGAGACAGGCCACATGACAGAGGCGACATATCGCGGCACCGCCACGGTGGCGCGGGAGATGGAGCTCATTCGGCGGGTCGCCGCGGGCGACCGGCGTGCCTTCGAAGAGCTCTATCACCTTTATCACCGCCGCATGGCGCGCTTCCTGACCCGGCTCACGCATCGCTACGACGTCGCTGAAGAAGTCATCAACGACACCTTCTGGGTCGTATGGCGCAAGGCGGGTGACTTCCGCGGCGAATCGGCACCCTCGACCTGGATTCTCGGCATCGCGTACCGCAAGGCGCGGAGCGCGTTCCGTGCGAACGCGCGGCGCCCGGAGGAGAACCTGGAGGTACTGCCGGACGTACTCACTCACGAGACCCCCGCGACCGGGGCTGAGCTGCGCGACTGGCTGGGCCAGGCCCTCGATGCGCTGCCGGTCGAGCAGCGCATGGCCGTGCAGCTCTGCTACGAGTTGGGCCATTCGTGTGAGGAGATCGCGGCCATCATGAACTGCCCGGTGAATACCGTGAAGACACGTCTGTTCCATGCGCGTGCCAAGCTGCAGCGCCTGCTGCCGCAACTGGCCGAGCCGCGCACCGGGACCGCGCCGTGATGCGCGCGCCACTCGGACACGAGGAGTCCTGGCTGCAGCTGCCCTGGCTGGCCAATGGACGGCTGAGCGGTGAGCTGCGCGCCGAGGTCGAGGCGCACGTCCACGGCTGTAGCGACTGTGCCCTTGAACTGGAGGCGCAGCGCACCCTGTGCCGCACGCTGCAGTCACCGGACACGGTGACGTACGCCCCCGCGCCGTCCTTGCGCAAACTTTTGCAGCGGCTCGACGCCGAGCCCGCCCCCCGCAGGGAGACGCTCCGCCGCCGCGAGGTGCGCCGTGCCTGGCGTCCACCGGGGCTGGCGTGGGCGGCGACCTTCGTCCTCACGGTGGGCCTCGGGCTGCTGGTGGCCGGCACCTATCACTGGTCACAGCCCCTCTACGTCACCGCGACCCGGCCGGCCGCCGCCCCGACCGTGCTGCACGTCGCGTTCGAGCGCTCCCTGCCGGTGGGCGAGGTCGGCGAGGTGCTGCAGCGTGCCGGTGCGCGGGTCGTCGAGGGCGAAGGTGGCAGCGACGTATTCGGCGTCGTGCCGGCGGACACGGGCGCCGCGCCGGCCGGGCGAGCACAGTTGCGGGCGCTCGCTGCGCGGCTGCGGCGCGACCCACGGGTGCGCTGGATCGAACCCCTGGCGAGCGACGCGCAGCCGGAGCCCTGATGCGTCGGGCGCTGCTCGCTGCGCTGCTCGCCCTCCAGGCGCTGCCCGCTCCGGGCGCGCCCTCGGGTGCGCAGGCCACCGCGCCCCGCATCGTGGTGGGGTTCGCGAACGTCACACACCGTGCGCCACCGCCGGCGGGCACCACCGGCAGCCATTACGGGGGGGCGCAAAGCTACCGCGTGGCGCAGAACGCGCAGCAGCAGTCGCGCCAGGTCGCGGCCAGTTACGCGCTGCGCGAGGTGGCTAGCTGGCCCATCCAGGCGCTGGCCATGCACTGCGTGGTGTACGAGATCACCGACGGCCGCAGCGTGCCCGAGGTGCTGGCAGCCCTGCAGCACGATGACCGCATCGTGCTCGCCCAGCCGCTGCAGGAATTCCATACCCTCACCGATCCTGGCGCCTACAACGACCCGCTCTATGACCTGCAGACCAACCTGGTGACGCTGGGCATCGCCCGCGCCCACCTGCGCACGCAGGGCGCGGGCCTCAAGGTGGCGCTGATCGATACGGCGGTCGACACCGCTCACCCTGACCTGCGCGGCCGCGTGATCGCCACGCATGCCTACGTCCCGGCGCATAGTGGCGCGGGCGGTTCATTGCGCCACGGCACCGCCATGGCCGGCCTCATTGCCGCCGTGGCCAACAACGGGGTCGGCATCGTCGGGATCGCCCCCCGGGCGCAACTCGAGGTCTTCGAGGCCTGCTGGCAGCTCCGCGCCGACAGCGATGCGGCCGTATGCAACACCTTCACTCTGGCTCAAGCCCTCGCGGGCGCACTCGCCTCGGGCGCTCCGCTCGTCAACCTGAGCATTGCCGGACCGAGCGACCCGCTGCTCACCGCGCTGATCGTGCAGGCACAGAAGCGTGGCGTCGTGTTTGTCGGAGCGGTGGCCGAGGGCGGGGGCGGCTTCCCGACCGAAGTGCCGGGCGTACTCGCGGCCGGCGGGAGCGAACGCGCCCTGCCCCCGGGTGCGCTCGCCGCGCCGGCCGAGCACGTGCTCACCCTGCGCCCGGCGGGCGAATATGACTTCGTCTCCGGTGGCTCGGTCGCCGCGGCCGAAGTGACCGGAGTGCTGGCGCTGCTGCTGTCGGCGGCGCCGCACGGCGCAGCCCCGGCGGAGGTCGCAGGTCTGCTGCGCGAGGGTCTGCAGCGCACCGCCGCTGGCCGGACCGAGGTCGTCGACGTCAATGCCGCGCTCGCGCAGCTCGACGCGGACTACCACCGCAGCCGGGTGGCGAGCGGCGCCGCGCCCTAAAGACTTGCCGCGCGCCCAGGCGCGCTCCATGCTCCCGCCATCATGTCCGAGCCCGCCTCGCTCGAGTGGGAGCACATCAGTGCCGCGCGTGCGCGGCTCGTGGGTCGCGTGCGTCGCACACCGGTGCTGACCAGCGCCTCGCTGGACACGCTCTCGGGCGCGCACCTCTTCTTCAAGTGCGAGATGTTCCAAAACGCCGGAGCCTTCAAGGCCCGCGGGGCGACCAACGCGATCTTCGCCCTCGAGGACACCCGGGCGCGCCACGGCGTCGTGACCCACTCCTCGGGCAATCATGCCGCCGCCCTGGCCCGCGCCGCCGCCCTGCGCGGCATCGCCGCGCATGTGGTAATGCCCCGTAACGCAGCGCGCGCCAAGCGCGCCGCCGCGGAGCGCTACGGCGCGCGCATCCAACTGTGTGAGCCCACCCTCGCCGACCGCGAGCGGGCGGCGGAGGAGCTGCGTGCCGCGACCGGTGCGACGCTCGTGCACCCCTATGACGACCTGCAGGTGATGGCGGGGCAGGCGACGGCGGCGGTTGAATTGCTGGAGGAGGTCGGAGCGCTCGACCTGCTCTTGTGCCCGGTCGGCGGCGGCGGACTCCTGGGTGGCAGCGCGGTGGCGGCGCACACGCTGCAGCCGGCGTTGCGGGTGTTCGGGGCCGAGCCGGCCGGCGCAGACGATGCGGCGCGCTCACTGCGCGCCGGTCACATCCTGCCGAGCGAGCATCCGCAGACCATCGCCGACGGGCTGCGCAGCTCCCTCGGCGTGCGCCCCTTCGCCGTCATCCGCCGGTGCGTGAGCGACATCGTTACGGTGAGCGATGTCGAGATCATCGCCGCGATGCGCGAGTTGTGGGAGATCCTCAAGGTGCTCGCCGAGCCCTCGGCCGCGGTGCCTTACGCGGCGGTCCGCGCCGGGCGGGTACCGGCGCGCGGGGCCCGGGTGGGCATCATCCTCAGCGGCGGCAACCTCGATCTGGAGCGTCTGCCGTGGCAGGCATGACTCAGACGCGCTCGAGAATCAGCGCGATGCCCTGTCCGACCCCGATGCACATCGTGCACAGCGCGTAGCGCCCCTGCTGGCGTTGCAACTGCCACAACGCCGTAGTCGCCAGCCGTGCCCCGGACATGCCGAGTGGATGTCCGAGCGCGATGGCGCCGCCGTTGGGATTGACGTGCGGGGCGTCATCCGGCAGCCCCAGTTGCCGCAGCACGGCCAGAGCCTGGGAGGCGAATGCCTCGTTGAGCTCGACGACATGCATTTGCCCGAGGGTCAGCCCGGCGAGCTCGAGCACCTTACGTGTGGCCGGGACCGGACCCATCCCCATGATGCGCGGCTCCACGCCTGCGGTGGCGGCCGCAACCACCCGCGCGCGGGGGGTGAGATTGAAGCGCCGGGCGGCGGCCGGTGAGGCGAGCAGCAGCGCCGCGGCCCCGTCGTTGACGCCGGAAGCATTGCCGGCCGTCACCGTGCCGCCGGCGCGGAAGGGCGTCGGCAGCGCGGCGAGCTGCTCGAGCGTCGTGTCAGGTCGCGGGTGCTCATCGCGGGTGATGCGCGTCGCGGGGCCCTTGCGCGCGGGGATCTCGACCGGGATCAGCTCCTGCTCGAAGAGACCGGCCTGGTAGGCCGCCGCGGTGCGCTGCTGGCTGCGCAGCGCGAAGCGGTCCTGATCCGCGCGGCTTACGGCGAATTGCGTGGCGACGTTCTCACCGGTCTCCGGCATCGAGTCGATGCCGAATTGCCGTTCCAGGCGCGGGTTCACGAAGCGCCAGCCGATGGTCGTGTCGTAGATGGTGGCGGCGCGCGCAAAGGCACTCTCCGCCTTGGGCACGACGAAGGGCGCGCGCGACATGGACTCGACGCCGCCGGCGAGCACCAATTGGGCCTCCCCGGTACGGATCAGGCGCGCCGCCATGGCAACCGCATCGAGTCCGGAGCCGCACAGGCGATTGACGGTGGCGCCGGGAACGCTCACCGGCAGCCCGGCGAGGAGCACCGCCATGCGGGCCACGTTGCGATTGTCCTCTCCGGCCTGGTTGGCACAGCCGAGCAGCACCTCGTCAACCGCCGCACCATCGAGCGCGTTGCGCCGCACCAGCGCAGCCAGCGGCAGGGCGGCCAGATCGTCGGCCCGAACCGCAGCCAGTGCACCGCCGTAGCGGCCGATGGGCGTGCGTACGGCATCACAGAGAAGTGCTTCAATCATGGCGGGCATGATAGCGCCGTACCGGCTGCCGCGCCGGTACAGTGGTCGCTTGCCCGGCGGTGGCGTACCTGTCGCGAGGCCCGCGGCGCTGGCAGGGTGGCGCCAGACTTGGCTCAAGGATGCGCTCATGCTCGATCCGTTGCCGTACGTGACTTACGCCTTCGTCATGTCGATCACCCCCGGACCTAACAACGTGATGCTCACCGCTTCGGGCGCGCGCTTCGGCATGCGGCGCACGGTGCCGCACCTGCTCGGTGTATCCGCCGGCTTCAATGTCCAGCTGCTGGCGGTGTGCGGCGGGCTGTCCATGCTATTCAGTCGCTGGCCGGCGCTGCACACCCTCCTCAGCTGGCTGGGTGCCGCCTATCTCGTGTTCCTCGGCTGGCAGCTGCTGCGCAGCGAGGCGCGCGCGGCGGCGGCACCCGCGCGGCCGCTGCGCGGCTACGAAGCCGCACTCTTTCAGTTCCTCAATCCGAAGGCCTGGGTGATGTCCCTCACCGCCGCGACGCTGTTCCTGCCCGGCGGACTCACCCCCGCCCTGCAGGCCCTGTACATGGTGTCCGTGATGGTGGCGGTCGGCCTGCCCTGCCTGGTCGTGTGGGCCCTCTTTGGCAGCTCGCTGCGGCGCTTCCTCGCCGGCGCACGCGCGCGCATGCTATTCAACAGCAGCATGGCGGCGGCGCTGGCCGCCACCGCAGTGCTGATGGTGAGGTAGCCGGCCCGGAGGAGACGCGGTGTTCGAGCTCAGCCGCGATTCGAACGTGCCGCTCGTCGAGCAGATCTGCGAGCGCATCACCGCGCTGCTGCGGGCCGGGCGCCTCGCCGCAGGCACCCGCCTGCCCTCCATCCGCGCTCTCGCCCGACAGGTCGGCGCCAGCCCCTTCACGGTGGTCGAGGCATATGAGCGTCTGGTGGCCCGCGGACTGATCGAGTCGCGCGCCGGACGCGGCTTTTTCGTCACCGCGCAGCGCACGGCGCTGCCACTCGTGGCGGTAGAGGCGGTGCCGGATCCGGGCACCGATGCCCTGGCGCTCGCACGCCTGACCCTGTCGCAGTGCGCCGAGCTGATCCCCGCCGGGTCCGGCTTTCTGCCCGAGAGCTGGTTGCTCGAGGCGGTGCCGGCGAGCGAGCTGCTGCGCAGCGTCAAGAAGCACCACATCCAGCACTGGCTGCCCTGCCCGCCGCAGGGGCTGCCGGAGCTGCGCGAGCACATCGCCGCCCGGCTCGTGCAGCAAGGCATCGCCGTGAGCCCGGGCCATGTACTCACCACGAGTGGCGCCTCGCACGCCTTCGACCTGCTGGCGCGCATCCTGCTCGCGCCCGGCGATGCGGTACTCGTCGAGGATCCCGGCTACTTCGTGCTGTTCGCGCAGCTGCGCGCGCACCATGTGCGCCTGGTGCCGGTGCCGAGGGGTCCGGACGGCCCGGATCTCGCCGCGCTCGAGGCCGCCTGCCGCGCGCACCGCCCGCGCGCCTTCTTCATGCAGACGCTGCTGCACAATCCCACCGGCTCGAGCACCGACGCGGCACACTGCCACCGCATCCTGTCGCTCGCCGAGCAGTACGGCTTCGCGCTAGTGGAGGATGACGTGTACGGCGACCTGCACCCGGGGCCCGCGGTGCGCCTGGCGCAGATCGATGGCCTGCGTCACGTCATCTACGTCGGCAGCTTCACCAAGCTGGTCGGCCCGGCACTGCGCGTCGGCTACATCGCCGCCGAGCCCACGCTCATCGCTCAGCTCATCGAGCGCAAGGTACTCTCGGTACTGGCGGGGTCGGCACTGCTCGAGGGCCTGGTCGCACAAGTGCTCGATGGCGGGCGTTACAAGCGCCACGTCGAGCGGCTGCGGACGCGGTTGCAGCGCATGCGGGGGGAAGCGCGCGCCGCACTGGCCGCGGTCGGCATCGAGTTCGAACCGGCCGCCGGGGATGGCATCTTCCTCTGGGGGCGGGTGCGGCAGCTCGAGGCAGTGGACGGGCTCGTGCGCCGCGCCCGTGCGCAGTCGATCCTGCTCGCGCGTGGCGCGCTGTTCTCGCCCGCCGCGGGCTGCGAGCAGTGGCTGCGCTTCAACGTCTGTCACAGCACGCGCCCGCCGCTGCTCGAGTTCCTGCGCGGCGAACTGCGGGCCGCCTAGATGCAGCCGGTGATCGCCGAGGCGACCGAGGCTGATCTGCCCGGCCTGCTCGCCATCTACAACGAAGTGCTGAGCAATTCGACCGCGGTCTTTTCGAGTACCGCGATGACGCTCCCCGAGCGGCGCGACTGGTGGCGGGTGCGGGTCGCGCAGGGCTACCCCGTCCTGACGGCACGGGTCGAGGGGGAAGTGCTCGGCTTCGCCACCTTCGGCGACTTTCGCGCCGGACCCGGGTACCGCTTCACCGTCGAGCACACCGTGCACGTGCACCACCGGGCGCGCGGACGGGGCATCGGCGGCCAGCTGGTGCGGGCACTGCTGGTACGGGGCGCAGCACTCGGCAAGCACGTGATGGTTGCGGGGGTGGACGCCGCAAACGCCGCTTCGATCCGTTTCCACGAGCGACTCGGCTTCGAGCGCGTCGGTCAGCTGCACGAGGTGGGTTTCAAGTTTGACCGCTGGCTCGACCTGGTGTTCCTGCAACGGCGCATCTGAGGCCGTAAGATTGCCGCATGTTTAGCGGCATCCCTGCGGCGACTCGTGCGCTCATCCTCGTCAACGTCGCTGTGTTCCTGTTGCAACAGGGCGCCAATGCAACGCTGATCCCTCTGTTCGCGCTCTGGCCGCTGGGGACGCCGTACTTTCACCCCTGGCAGCTGCTCAGCTACGCCTTCCTGCACGGCAGCGTGGCGCACATCTTCCTCAACATGTTCGCGCTCTTCATGTTCGGCCGCGCGCTGGAAACCTACTGGGGCGCACGTCGCTTCACGCTGTTCTATTTCATCTGCGTGCTGAGCGCGGGGCTTACGCAGCTGTTGGTACAGGGCATGGCGGGCAACGCGGAGCCGGTGCTCGGCGCCTCGGGCGGGGTGTTCGGCGTCCTGCTCGCCTTTGCCTGGTATTTCCCGCGCCAGCGCCTGTTGGTGCTGCCCATTCCGATCCCCGTGCCGGCCTGGTTGTTCGTCACCGGCTATGCGCTGATCGAGCTGTTCTCCGGATTGACTGGTGCCGAGAGCGGCGTGGCGCACTTCGCGCACCTGGGCGGCATGCTGGGGGGCGTGCTCTGTATCCTTTACTGGCAGGCGCGGCGGCGCTTCAGCTCCCTGAGGCGTTAAGTCCCAGCCGTCCGCGCTGCGTGCGCGAGGCATAGCCGCACCGGCCGGTACCCGCCGCCGGACCGGTCCGCGCCCCACCGCCACGGCCGGCCGGCCCTCGCACCGCTGCCGCATGTCGCGCACGGCCGAAGCCGGCGGACAAACCGGTAGCGGCAGGCCGCCGCCCTCGCGGAACTGGGTGCGCGGCCGACAGCCTCGCCTCGCACCTCGACCGGGCCTCACGCGGCGGTGGTGGAACGGCGCCGGCGTCAGCCGGTCGGACCGGACGCGGGTTGAATTCCGTGCCACCTCACGTTCACAATCGCGCGCTTTGAAAGTGACGGGAACTTTCAAGTCACGTCCCGCTCCGAGACCGCACCATGATCAAGACCGAGCACCTCAGCAAGCGCTACGACGAGCTCGTCGCGGTCGACGACGTCAGCTTCCAGGTCGGACCCGGCGAGGTGCTGGGATTTCTCGGGCCCAACGGCGCGGGCAAGACGACCACCATGCGCATGCTCGCCGGCTTCGTCACGCCGAGCGGCGGCCGCGCCAGCATCTGCGGCCACGACGTGGTGGAGGCGCCGCTCGCCGCCAAGGCCAGCCTCGGCTATCTGCCGGAAGGGGCGCCGAGCTATGGCGAGATGACCGTGCGCGCCTTTCTGCACTTCATCGCCGATCTGCGGGGTCTGAGCGGCGCGCGGCGCGCGCAGCGACTGACTCACGTCATCGAGCACCTGCAGCTGCAGGAGGTGCTGGAGCAGACCATCGAGACCCTGTCGAAAGGATTTCGCCGCCGGGTCGGGCTCGCGCAGGCCATCATGCACGACCCGCCCGTGCTCATCCTCGATGAGCCGACCGACGGCCTCGATCCGAATCAGAAGCACGAGGTGCGCACGCTCATCAACACCATGGCGCACGACAAGATCATCATCATCTCGACCCACATCCTCGAGGAGGTGGACGCGGTTTGCAGCCGGGCGATCATCATCGCCCGCGGCCGCATCGTCGCCGACGACACCCCGGCGGGACTGGCCGCGCGCTCGCGCTACCACAACGCGGTATCGCTGCGACTCGAGAACGCGGCGCAGCTCGCGGCGGCGCGCGCCGCGGTCGCCGCCCTCCCGGGGGTGGCCGAGGTCGAGCTGAGCGAGCGCGAGGCGCGCCTGACCGCGCTGCCGCGCCCGGGGGCGATGGTGCTGCCTGAGATCTCGGCGCTCGCCAACCGTGATGGCTTGAGCGTGCAGGACCTCCACCTCGAGTCCGGACGCCTCGATGAGGTGTTCCGCACCATCACCGCCTGAGAGGACCGCGCGCGCCTATGAGCCACGTCGGAATCATCCTGCGCCGCGAGCTGGGGAGCTATTTCGCGACCCCCCTCGCCTACGTATTCATCGTCATCTTCCTGGTGCTGGCGGGCGCGTTCACGTTTTACCTGGGCGGTTTCTACGAGCGCGGCCAGGCCGACCTCGAGCCCTTCTTCACCTTTCATCCGTGGTTGTATCTGTTCTTGATCCCCGCGCTGTCGATGCGCCTGTGGGCCGAGGAGCGCAAGTCCGGCAGCATCGAGCTCCTCATGACGCAGCCGGTCACGCTGTGGCAGGCGGTGCTGGGCAAGTTTCTGGCGGCGTGGCTGTTCACGGCGCTGGCGCTCGCGCTCACCTTTCCGCTGTGGCTGACGGTCAACTACCTCGGTCACCCCGACAACGGCGCGATCCTCGCCGCCTACCTCGGCAGCCTGCTGCTCGCGGGCGGCTTCCTGGCCGTGGGGTCGTGCATGTCGGCACTGACCCGCAACCAGGTGGTCGCCTTCATCCTCGCGGTCGTGGTGTGCTTCGCCTTCCTGCTCGCCGGTTTCCCGCTGGTGCTCGACGTCTTTCGCGCCTGGGCGCCGCAGCCGCTGCTCGATGCGATCGCCTCCTTGTCCTTCCTCGCGCACTTCGATGCGATCACCAAGGGAGTAATCGACCTGCGCGACCTGCTCTACTTTGCCATGCTGATCGGCTTCTTCCTGCTCGCGACGACCATTGCGCTCGAGCTGCATAAGGCGGACTAGCTCATGACGAAACGCTCCACGCTGGGCGGCGGCGCGCTCTTGGCACTGGCACTCCTGTTTATCGGCCTGACGCTGCTCTTCAATCAGACCTTGCGCGGCTGGCGGCTCGATCTCACCGCCAATCGTCTCTACACCACCGCGCCCGGCACCGATCGCATCCTCGCCAGCATCAAGGAGCCGATCAACCTCTACTTCTTCTACTCGGAGAAAGCTGCGCAGCAGCTGCCGCAGCTGAAGAGCTACGGCACCCACGTGCGCGAGTTCCTCGAGGAGCTCGTGGCGCGCTCCAATGGCAAGCTGCGCCTGCACGTCATCGACCCCCAGCCCTTCTCCGAGGAGGAGGACCGCGCAGCCGAGCTGGGGGTGCGCGGCACCCCGCTCGCCGGAGCCGGCCAGTTCTACTTCGGCCTGGCGGGGACGAACGCTACCGACGGTCACGAGGCCATAGAGTTCTTCGACCCGAACAAGGAGCAGTTCCTCGAATACGAGGTGATGAAGCGGGTGTACCAGCTCGCCAACCCCAAGAAGCCGGTCGTGGCGTGGCTCAGCACGCTGCCGATGGATGCCTCGTTCGACCCGCAGACCGGCCAGATGCGCGAGCCCTGGCTGGTGTACTCCGAGGCGCGCCAGCTCTTCGATGTCCGGCCGCTCGTCGCCACCGCGACCCGCATCGACCCGGACGTCAACCTGCTGGTGCTGGTGCATCCCAAGAACCTCGCGCCGGCTACCCAGTTCGCCATCGACCAGTACGCGCTGCGCGGCGGGCACATCCTGCTGTTTGTCGACCCGATCGCTGAGGCCGACAGTCCGCCGGGCGCGGCGCAGAACCCCATGGCGGCCATGGGCGCGGACAAGAGTTCCCACCTCGAGCCCCTGCTGAAGGCATGGGGCGTGCAGTTCAACCCGGCCGAGGTGGTAGCGGACCGCGGCCACGCCCTCGCCGTAACCATGCGCCAGGGGGAGGAGCCGGTGGTTCACCTGGGCGTGCTCGGCCTGGAGAAGGACAGCTTCGCCGACGATGTCATCACCGCCGGCCTGTCCAACGTCAACATGGCGACCGCCGGGGCACTGGCGCCGCTGCCAGATGCCAAGGTGCGCTTCGAACCCCTGCTGCAGTCGAGCACCGACGCCGAGCTGATGCCGGCCGAGCGTTTCCGCATGCTCCTCGACCCGGCCAGCCTGCTCGATGGCTTCAAACCGACCGGCAAGCGCTATACCCTGGCGGCGCGGGTCAGCGGAGCGGTGCGCACGGCGTTTCCGCAGGGTCCGCCGACGGGCGTGACGCTCGCCGCCGGACAGCTCGACCTTAAATCGTCCACACGGCCGCTGAACCTGATCGTGTTCGCCGACACCGACATGCTGTCCGATTTCCTCTGGGTGCGGACCCAGAACTTCTTCGGCCAGCGCCTCGCCGAGGCGTGGGCGAGCAACGGCGACATCGTGCAGAACGCCCTCGACAACCTCTCCGGCAGCGCGGAACTGATCAGCGTGCGCGGCCGCGCTACCTTCACGCGCCCGTTCGAGCGGGTCGAGGCGCTGCGCCGCGCGGCCAACGAGCGCTTCCACGCCAAGGAGCAGGAGCTGGAGCATCAGCTGCAGTCCACCGAGGAGAAACTGACCGCGCTGCAGAACAAGGGCGGCGCGCAATCCGCCGCGCTGCTCATAACGCCCGAGCAGGAGCAGGAGATCGAGCACTTCCGCCTCGAGAAGCTGCGTATCCGTAAGGAACTGCGGGCGGTACGGGCCGGCCTGGACGCCGACATAAAGTCGCTCGGCACGCGCCTCAAGTTGCTCGACATCGTGGTCGCCCCGGCGCTGTTCGCGCTCATCGCCCTGGCGCTGGCGGCGTGGCGGCGCCGGGCGCGGCGGGCGCATACCCCGGCGGAGGCTCGCCCATGAGCGCGCGGCGAGTCCTGGGCCTGCTGGTCGCCGCCGTGCTCATCATCGCGTTCGCCATCTGGGTCTCGTCGCTCCGGCATCTCGAGCGCGCGACCCTCAGTGGCGATCTGGTGCTGCCGGGACTGGCACGCGCGGTCAACACGGTCACGACGGTGCGGTTGCAGAAGGCTGGAGACACGCACACCACGCTCAAGCGCCAGGACGGCGGCTGGGTGGTTGAAGAGCGCGCCTGGCCGGCGGACATGAGCAAGGTACGTCGCCTGCTACTGGACCTCGGCTCGCTGAACGTGGTCGAGGAGAAGACCCGCGTGCCGGCCAACTATCCGCAGCTGGGCGTCGAGGATCTCGGTCCGAAGGCGACCGGCACGCGCGTCGATGTGACCGGCGCGGCGCGCGGCTGGAGCCTCATCGTCGGTAAATCCTCCTCGGCCAAGTCAGGCTATGTCCGGGTGCTGGGCCGCGAGCAGAGCCTGCTCGCGGCGCCGCTGCTGGCGGTCGAGGCCGACCCGAAGCAATGGCTCGAGCGCACACTGGTGGACCTGCCGGCCGAGCGGGTACGCGAGATCGAGGAGCGTCCCGAGCACGCCGCTGCCTTCAAAGTCGCGCGCGCCAGCAAGGAGGAGGCGCACTTCAGCGTGGCCCCCCTGCCCAAGGGGCGCGAGCTCTCGGCGCCCGGGGCCGCCGACTCGCTGGCGGCGGCGCTGAGCGGACTGACCCTCGATGACGTGCGCAAGGCGGGCGGTGTGCCGGCGGCGTCACGGGCGCTGTTCCGCACCTTCGATGGGCTCGAGATTGAGGCGTCCGGCCGTAAGGACGGCCCGCGCTCCTGTCTGACCCTGAGCGCGCGGGCTACCGACCCCGCCGCCCAAAGTCAGGCCCAGGCACTCAATGCGCGCTGGAGCGGCTGGGAGTTCGACATCCCCGACTACAAGTACGCCGCGATCTTCAGCTCGCTCGAGGAGCTGCTCAAGCCCCTGCCGGAGAAAAAACCCGCCTCGGGCAAGAAGCCCACCACGGCTGGCCCGCCAGCTCCCACACGCTGAGTCCTCAGGGGCGTACCTGCGCCATGATGGCGAGCGGTCGCTCCTCGAGATCCCGAAACGCCGCGAGCCACTCCTCGGTCCCGTCCGCGTGGCGGTGGATGAGGTGGGGCGCCGACTCGAAGCGCACGCCCCGCGCACTGAGGACCTGATGCGCGGCGCGGACGTCGGGAACGCGCAGATAAAGGATCGACTCCGGCTGCACCGGCCCGTGCGCATCGAGCATGAGGCGGGTGCCGGCGAGATCGAAGAAGGCCAGCGCACCGAAGGTGTAGAGGTGAGGCAGCCCGAGCGTGTCGCGATACCACCGCTCCGAGGCGGCGATGTCCCGTACCGTGCGGGCAATCTGGTGCAGGGGTCCGAGTTGCAGGGTTGCCATGGTGTCATCCTGTGCCGCGAGGGCGCCTCGCGCGGGGGCCGAAACCAGGCGCGCAGCGCCGCCCGGTTCGGCAGCCCGAGCTTGGCCACGGCGTTCGCGACGTGGAACTTGACCGCATCGACGCTGATGCCACGGCGGCCGGCGATGGCGCGGTTGCTCAGCCCGTGCTGCACCGCGTGGACCACGCGCCATTCACCGGGGGTGAGGACGTCCGCATGCGGCGGGCGTCCGCGCTTGCGTCGGATCATGTGGCGCATCCTAAGGCGCGGGCGGCTGATTTACCCTCCCCCGCCCCGAGCTCGGGCGCAGCGGGCGCCGGCACTTTGGCGCGGGAACCGCCGACGTCGCGACCGCGAGCGCGGGCGTAGAATTTTTCCGCCCGGGCCACCGACTCACTCCGGGAGCGTACGCAGGAGGGCGAGATGAGCGCCGTACTACTGGCTGTATTCAACGATTTCGGGACCGCCGACCAGGTGCGCACGCGGCTGGTGCGTGACGGTTTCCCCACCGACCGCGTCGAGCTGACCGCACGCGGCGAGCCCGGGCGCGCTGGCCTGCAGCCCGGCGGCTCGAGCGAGGAACAGTTCCGCAAGTATTACTGCACGCTGCTCAGCCGCGCCGACGAGCGGGAATTCTGTCAGGCGCTCGCCCAGCGCGTGCAGACCGGTACCGCCACCACCATCGCGGTGCATCCGCGCGGGGACATCGAGACGCAGCGCGCCGCGCAGATCCTCGAGGGTGCCGGTGCCAATGAGGTGGTCGGCCATGACCTCGAGAAACAGAGCTTCGAGCAGGCCGCCGCGCGCAGCGACGGCTACTGGGTTCGGCACTTCATGCCGGACAACCCGACCGGCGCCGACTGCATCTATTGCCGGCTCTTCCCCGGTCATCGCCATTGAGGGTCCCGGGGGACGCGCCGTGAGTGCACGCTCACGGCGCGTTGACCGTCAGGGCTGCTTTTCCAGCGTGTAGGTCGTCACTTGGTCATGCAGCATGTCCTTGTCGGTGACCTCGATCGTCTTGCCGTCAGCGGCGGCGGCCATGTGGATCTTGTCGGTCACCTTGCCGTCGCGATGGTCGGTCTCCTCGACGGTGTTCGCATCGACGCGCTTCAGCGAAACCTTCGTGCCACCCGGGTCGTTCTTCACCGGGTATTCCTGGCCATCGAATTTCGCCTCGTAGCTCTGACCGTTCCACTGCATGCTCATCTGCTCATCGGTCATCCGATAGCGCACGGTGCGCAGCGCGTCGTTCCCCTCACCGAGCTGGTCGGGCTGCCAGGAGCCTGAGATCGCGTGCGCGCCGGCGGGTGCGGCCGCCACCCGCTTCTCGGTGAAGGTGCCGGTGGCCTCCTGCGCCCCTGAGTGGTCATGGAACGTGCCGGAGAAGCTCTTGCCGTCCGCCGCCAGCGTGTACACCGAGCGGTTGAGCAGCTTGCCATTCTTCTTCTCGGTGACCTCGATCGAGGTCGGGCTCACGACTTTCACGGCGATGGTGTCGTAGTACGGATGGCCGCTCACCTTCTGGTCCGTGCCATCGGCCTTCACCTTGATCTCCGGTACACAGGAGCTGCAGGTGTACATCCCGTCCTGCAGCGCGAAGGTGTCCGGCTTGCCCGTCACCTTCATCGAGTTGAGTCGCGTCTTCCAGGTGCCGTCGAAGTTACTCCCCGCCAGCGCTGCGGCCGGTAGCAGCAGCAGCGCGGATACGAGCACGGTTTTCATGGTGGGCTCCCCTTGTTGGATGTTGGATTCGCGGCGCCTCGGCAGGCGAGCGCCGGGGCGTGGATTGTAGGCGCGCGTTCCCGGTGTTCCAACAGCCACGCTCGTGCTTACGGCGCGCCGCTTGCTACTGTAGTTGGATGGCCCCTGCTGTCTACTCCGGCGGCTGTTTGTGCGGTGCAGTGCGTTATGAGGTCCGTGGACCCGCCCGCAATCCCTGCTGGTGCCACTGCACGAGCTGCCGGCGGGCCGTCGGCGCACCCGCGGTGCCGTGGGCGAGCTTCGACAACAGCGGCTTCCGACTGAGCCGGGGCTCGCTGACGGAATACGCCTCCTCGCCTCCGGTGCGTCGCGGTTTCTGCGCCGCGTGCGGTGCCGCGCTGACCTACCGCCACACGCGCCGCACGGCGGACGTCGACCTGACGCTCGCGACGCTCGATGCGGCGGCGGAGCTACCGCCACGCATGCACATCTGGGTGCAGGACAAGCTCCCGTGGATCGTCCTCGGCGACGGGCTGCCGATCTACCCGGCCGGCGTACCGGACTGAGGCCGCCTCAGCGCGCGCGGGCCAGTAATCCGACGGTGACCACGGCCAGGAGCGAGGTGGGTAGCCAGGCGAGCACGATGGGGTTGAGGTTGAAGACGACCGTGCCGCTCTGGATCAGCCGCTGCAGCAGGAAGAACCCCAGCCCGAGCAGCAGCCCCATCAGCATGCGGGTGCCCGCCCCGGCGGAGCGCAGCGAGCCGAGCACGAACGGGATCGCGAGCAGCACGGTGAACAGGATGGCCACCGTGCGCGCGATGCGCGACCAGAAGGCGAACACGTACTCGCGGTCCGCCAGACCATTGGTGCGGTAGTAACTGATGAGGCGCCACAGGGCGCGGTTGGTCAGCTGGTCGGGATTCTCGATCGCCAGCCCGAGGAAGCCCGCCGTCACATTCGAGCGCAGCAGGCGCGCCCCGGGCGCCGCGCGAGTGACCGTATCGTCCTGGAACCGCGATTCGGTGTAGCCCGTGAGCTGCCAGGTGCCCTTGCTCCCGGCACTGGCGCGCTGCGCGCGCCCGAGCGAACGCAGCTCGTGCTGCGGAGACAGCTCGAAGATCTGCATGCCGCCGAACTCACTCTGCCCGGACTGACCGACCACGTGCAGGATGAGATTGCCATCGCGTACCCAGGCGCCACTCGCGCCGCCGATGCTCACGTTACTCAGGCGGCTGAACGCCTTGTGCTCGCGCGCCATCTGCTGGAGCGCCGGGCCGAGAAACTCCCCCAACGCCACCGCCGCGCCGAGCAGCACCAGGGCTGCGAGGAAGGCCATGCTAGCCAGGCGCGCCACAGACACCCCGGTGGCACGGATCACGGTCAGCTCGCTGCCGCGTGCCAGCGAACCAAGCCCGAGCAACGCGCCGATCAGCGCGCTGATCGGCAGCAACTCAAAGGCCTGCAGCGGCAGATTGAGCAGCGTGTACCACATGGCACTCAACGCGGTGTAGTTGCCGCTGCCGATGTCTTCCTGCTGGTCGATGAAGGTGAACAGCGCACCGAGCGCCAGCAACACGCTCACCACCAGGCCCACCGCCCCCAATATGGAGCGCATGAGATAACGATCGAGCAGGCTCATGCGGCGCTGCGCCGGTAGCGCAGCCGCTGCCGGAAGCCGGGGCCGAGGATGACGAGCAACGCGAGCAGCACCACCACCGCGTGGGTCCACCACAAGCCGAGCGCTGCGGGGACGTTGCCGCGCGCGATCCACACCTTGCCCACCGAGATCAGCTGCGAGTAGAGCAGGAAGATCAGCACGGCGAGCCAAATGCGCGCATAGCGGCCTTGGCGCGGTCGCAGCCGCGCCAGCGGCACGGCGAGCAGCGCGAGCACCAGACACATGAGGGGCATCGCCACGCGCCAGTGCAGCTCGGCCCGCGCCTTTGGATCGGCGCTGGCGAGGAGCTCACCGCTCGGGCGCGCCTCCAGGTCGCGTACCAGGTCGCGCAGCGCCGGCACCTGCACCGGTACCACGTGCTCGGCGAAGTGCACGATGCGAAACTCAGCCGTGCCCGGCACGCCCTCGAAGCGCGACCCCGAGTACAAGGTGAGAATGTGGGTCTGGCCGTCGGGCGTGACGGCGTGCTGCGCCCGCTCGGCGAGCGCCACCAGCACGAATGGTCCGCGGCTGCGCTCGACGAACACGTTGTGCAGGGTCCCGTCCGGATTCACATCCTGTGCGTACACCACCGCGCTACCGCCACCGAAGGTGCGGAACTTGCCGGGCGCGATGGGGGCAAACTGGCCGGCCCGCATCGCCGCCTGCCGCAGGGTGAGCGCCTCGACGGTCGCGTTCGGCGCCAGTTCCAGGGTGAGCCACGCCAGTCCGGCGCTCACCAGCACCGCCAGGCCGGCGACCGGCAGATAGAACGCCCGCGGCGCCGCGCCGCAGGCAAGCGCGGCGGCCATCTCGCTGTCGGCATAGAGCCGGCCGAAGGCCAGCACCACGCCGAGCAGCAGCCCGACCGGCAGCAGGATGGACAGATTCTGCAACGCGCCGAGCCAGATCAGCTCGAGCACCACGCCCTGCGGGAACTGGTTGGTGGCGGCGCGCTCGAGCACGCCCACCACCTCGTTGACGAGCAGGATCACCAGCAGCACGCCGGTGACCAGCAGCCACGCCGCTACGACCTCGCGCAGAATGTAACGGCCGAGGATGCTCGCCAACGAACCAACCCGCTCCTCCGCCGCACCGACGGCGGGTGAGTTACACTTGTCATCGCTTGCACCCGTCGCGGCGCATCAGGCGCTGCATGAGCCCGCAACGGAGCGAGGCGCTCAATAAGGTAAATGAGAGTCTAGCGCGCCTCACGGCTTAAGGGGATATCGCATGGAATTCGGTGTCTGGAGCAAGGGCCTCGCGAAGCTTGGCGTGGACTGCCTGATTCTCGGCGTGTTCGAGGAAGGTGAGCTGAGCGGTGAGGCACGCAGCATCGACAGTGTCAGCGGCGGCGCGCTCAAGAAACTCCTGGCGCGCGGGGATTTCGGCGGACGCGCGGGGGACACGCTGCTGCTCGCCGAACTGCCCGGCCTCGGAGCCTCGCGGGTACTGCTCACCGGACTGGGTACCAAGAAGCAGTTCCGCCGCCGCGCCTGGCGGCGTGCCTGCCAGAGCGCGCTCGCGGCGCTGACCCGCACCCGCATCGCCAGCTGCGCCATCGCGCTCGACCGCCCGGAGGCCCGCGAGCTCGATGACTACTACCTCGGCCGGCAGGTCGCCGAACTCACCGGCGCGGCGCTCTACCGCGTCAACGATCTGAAGACCGGCAAGAAGCCGCCGGCGCCGGCACTGAAGCGGGTGCTGGCCGGCCCGGTGCGCAAGCCGAGCGCGGCGCAGCGCGGTCTCGCCCAAGGCGATGCCATCGCCCAGGCGATGAATGTACAGCGCGATCTCGCCAACCTGCCGGGCAACATCTGCACCCCGACCTACCTGGCGGAGCAGGCGCGCGCACTCGCGCGCCGCCACACCGCTCTGCGGGTGCGGGTGCTCGATGAGGCCGCCATCCGCCGCGAGAAGATGGGCTGTCTGCTGGCCGTCGGGCAAGGCAGCCAGCAGCCGCCGCGCTTCGTCGTGCTCGACTACGCGGGCGCGGCCAAGGGTCAGGCACCGGTGGTGCTGGTCGGCAAGGGGGTCACCTTCGACAGCGGCGGCATCTCGCTCAAGGACCCGCCGGGCATGGACGAGATGAAATTCGACATGAGCGGCGCGGCGGCGGTCATCGCCACGCTCGGCTGCGCCGCGCAGCTGCGCCTGCCCCTGAACGTGGTCGGGCTGGTGGCCGCGGTCGAGAACATGCCGGGGGGCCGCGCCGTGAAACCGGGCGATATCGCCACCAGTGCCTCGGGGCAGACCGTGGAGATACTCAACACCGACGCCGAAGGTCGGCTCATCCTCAGCGACGCGCTGCACTACGCGCGGCGCTTCAACCCCCAGGCGGTGATCGACATTGCCACCCTGACGGGTGCGTGCGTGGTGGCGCTCGGCCACCATCACGCTGGCGTCATGGGCAATGACGAGCGGCTGGTGCAGGAGCTGCTCGCCGCCGGCGTGCGCGCCGATGACCGCTGCTGGCAGCTGCCCCTCACCGAGGAGTACGCCGAGCAGCTCAAGAGCAACTTCGCCGACTTCGCCAACGTCGGCGGCCGCGACGGCGGCGCGATCACGGCGGCGACCTTCCTCGGCAAGTTCACCCAGGGGCTGCGCTGGGCCCACCTCGACATCGCCGGCACCGCCTACCAGTCCGGGGCGCAGAAGGGCAGCACCGGGCGGCCGACCCCGCTGCTCGCGGACTTTCTGCTGCGGCGCGCGGCGCGCTGACGCCGCCGCAGCGGAGCC
>JAFAPI010000244.1 GCA_019247195.1 Gammaproteobacteria bacterium | reverse complement strand
AGTCTTAAAGGGTCTTGACGCGGTGCGGAAGCGCCCCGGCATGTACATCGGCGACACAGACGATGGCACCGGTCTGCACCACATGGTCTTCGAGGTCGTCGACAACTCCATCGACGAGTCCCTGGCGGGGTTCTGCGACCGCATCGTAGTCACCATCCACGCGGACGAGTCGGTCACGGTCTCGGACAACGGCCGGGGTATCCCTGTGGATATCCACCCCGAGGAGGGCCGTTCCGCGGCCGAGGTGATCATGACGGTGCTGCACTCGGGCGGGAAGTTCGACGACAGCTCCTACAAGGTCTCCGGCGGGCTGCATGGCGTGGGCGTGTCGGTGGTCAATGCGCTCTCGGACTACCTGCTGCTCACCATCGCCCGCGACGGCAAGCTGCACCGGCAGGAGTTTCACCTCGGCGAGCCGGCCGCGCCGCTCGGCAGCATCGGGGACACGCCCGAGCGCGGCACGGTGATCCGCTTCAGGCCGAGCGCCAAGATCTTCACCAACATCCAGTTCAACTACGAGGTCCTCGCCAAGCGGCTGCGCGAGCTGTCATTCCTCAACTCGGGCGTGCGCATCGAGCTGATCGACGAGCGCGAGAACAAGTCGGACGTGTTTGCGCACGCCGGCGGGCTGCAGGCCTTCGTGAAATACCTGAACCGCGCGCGCACGCCGATCCACGACTCGGTGTTCTGGTTCCGCACCCAGGACGGCGCCGTAGCGGTGGAGGTCGCCCTGCAGTGGAACGATTCCTACCAGGAAAGCATGTTCTGCTACACCAACAACATTCCGCAGAAGGACGGCGGCACGCACCTCGCCGGCTTTCGCAGTGCGCTCACGCGCACCCTCAACGACTACGTCGACAAGGAGCTGTCGGGCAAGAAGGACAAGGTGCCGATGACCGGCGACGATGCGCGTGAGGGATTGACCGCCATCCTGTCGGTGAAGCTGCCGGACCCGAAGTTCTCCTCCCAGACCAAGGACAAGCTGGTCTCATCCGAGGTCAAGGGCATCGTCGAGAACGCGGTCGGCACCAAACTGCAGGAATTCCTGCTCGAGCATCCGCAGGAGGCGCGTGCCATCGTCGCCAAGATGGTCGAAGCGGCGCGGGCGCGCGAGGCCGCGCGCAAGGCGCGCGAGATGACGCGCCGCAAGGGCGCGCTGGATATCGCCGGCCTGCCCGGCAAGCTCGCCGATTGCCAGGAGAAGGACCCCTCGCTGTCGGAGATCTTCATCGTCGAGGGCGATTCGGCCGGTGGCTCGGCCAAGCAGGGCCGCGACCGGCGCACCCAGGCGATCCTGCCGCTCAAGGGCAAGATCCTCAACGTCGAGCGCGCGCGCTTCGACAAGATGTTGTCCTCCGCGGAGGTCGGCACGCTCATCACCGCGCTCGGCTGCGGCATCGGCAAGGATGATTTCGACATCGGCAAGCTGCGCTATCACCGCGTGGTGCTGCTGTGCGATGCCGACGTCGACGGCAGTCACATCCGCACCCTGCTGCTCACCTTCTTCTACCGGCAGATCCCCGAGCTCATCGAGCGCGGCCACATCTACATCGCGCAGCCGCCGCTTTACAAGATCAAGCGCGGCAAGCAGGAGTCGTACGTCAAGGACGAGAGCGAGCTCAGTCAGCTGCTGCTGTCGGCGGCGCTCGACGGCGCCGGGCTGCACGTGAACGCCGCGGCGCCGCCGCTGTCGGGCTCGGGGCTGGAGCTGCTGGCGCGCAAGTACATGGAGGTGCAGGCGATCATCACGCGCTGGTCGCGCCGTTACGATGACCGGCTGCTCGAGCAACTGGTCTACATGCCCGAGGTGACCCCGGAGCGCTTCGACCACCTCGAGTGGCTGCGCGGCTGGGCGACCGACCTCAACGGCCGCCTCAATGCCCTCGCCGACGGCATGCGCACCTACCGGGTCGAGGTGCGCACCGCCGGCGACGGCCACGCCACGCGGGTCATCGTGCACAAGACCGAGCACGGCACCCCGAGCCACAAGTACCTGCCGCGCGAGTTCTTCGAGTCCGCCGAGTACGGACGCATCGCCGAGCTCGCCCGCACCCTGGCCGGACTCATCGGCGAGGGCGCCTACGTGACGCGCGGCAGCGAGCGTCACGAGGTCGGCTCGTTCAAGGAGGCGATGAAGTGGCTCTTCGAGCAGGCCAAGCGCGGCCAGACCATCCAGCGCTACAAGGGCCTGGGGGAGATGAATCCCGAGCAGCTCTGGGAGACCACCATCAACCCCGAGACCCGCCGTCTGCTGCAGGTGAAGATCGACGACGCGGTCGCCGCCGATGACATCTTCACCACGCTCATGGGCGATCAGGTGGAGCCGCGCCGCGAATTCATCGAGAAGAACGCCCTCTCGGTCACCAACCTCGACGTCTAAGATTAAAGCGCCAGAGAAACAATAAAGACGCGGCGCGTTTAGATTGGAGTCGATACCTCGCCATTGAGCGAGCGGACCGTATCCTCGATCCAGCGCTGGATCTCCTCGTTGAGCACGCGCACCTCGCGTCCCGCGGCAGAGAAGGGCGGGCCGATCACGACGCGGATGACCCCGGGGCGCTTGCGCAGGCCGCGCCGCGGCCAGTAGCGGCCGGCATTGTGCGCGACGGGGACGATGTACCGTCCGCTCGCCTGCGCGAGCAGCGTGCCGGAGACCCCGTAGCGGCGGGTCTCGCCCGAGGGCATGCGCGTGCCTTCGGGGAAGATCATGACCCAGTCCCCCTCGGCCAGTCGGTCCCGGCCCTGCTCGATCACCTGCGCCACGGCTGCGTGCCCGGCCTTGCGGTCGATCGCGATCGCGTGCATCTGCCGCACCCCGACCCCGACCACCGGGATCCACAGCAGCTCGCGCTTCAGCACCCAAACCTGGCGCGGGAAGACCCGCATCATCGCGATCGTCTCCCACGAGGACGAGTGCTTCCAGAAGGCGATGTGGGCGCCGGCGGGCAGGCTCGCGCCCTCGACGCGGTAGGTCAGCCCGCAGCTCACGCGCAGCACCCACAGGATCACCCCCGCATAGACCTGCACCAGCGCGAAGCGCCGCGGGAAGGGCAGCACCAGGCAGGCGAGCACGAAGGGAATGGCGTAGAGGAAGGTCCAGGCGAAGAGAAAGCCCGTAAAGAGAAGGGAGCCGAGCCACTGCCCGGCGGCCGAGGCCGCGGCGCGCACGGCGCTCAACCCGGCAGGCGCGACAGATCGGCGATGCCGCCGAACAGCGCCTGCAGCTGCGCGAGGAGCCCCAGGCGGTTGGCGCGCAACCGCGGGTTCTCGTCCATGACCATGACCTGGTCGAAGAAGGCATCCACCGCGGGGCGCAGCTGCGCCAGGCGGCCGAGCGCCGCGGTGTACTGCCGTGCGGCGGTGGCGCTGGCGACCGTGTCCTCGAGGGCGCGCACCGCATCGAACAGCCGCACCTCCGCCTCTTCGCGCAGCTGCTCGACATCCACCGGCGCGGCGCCCTCGCTCGGCGCCTTGCGCAGGATATTGACGATGCGCTTGTTGGCCGCGGTGAGGCTCGCCGCCTCGGGCAGGTCGAGGAAGGCGCTGAGCGCGCTCAGGCGCGCGTCGAAGTCGAGCGGCGAGGCGGGTCGGCTCGCGAGCACCGCGTCGAACATCTCGGTGGTCACCGCCACGCGGCCCGGGCCGCCGACGGCGCGCTCGAGGTAGTAGGCCCGCAGCCGCTCCATGAGGAAGTCGTAGATCCAGCCGGCCACCACGTCCGCCCCGACGTGGGCCTTGGCGGGGGTGCCGCTCGCGCCGCGCAACCGGTCGATGTCCGCGCGCACCGCACTGACGGCGCGGCCGATGAGCCGCTGCAGGTCGAGCTCGATGCCGCGCTCGATGAGGATGCGCTGTATCCCCAGCGCGCCGCGGCGCAGGCCGAACGGATCCTTGTTGCCGCTCGGGCGCTCGCCGATGGCGAAGATGCCCGCGAGCGTGTCGAGCTTGTCCGCGATGGCCACCGCCACCCCGGCGGGGGTGCCCGGCAGCTCGTCCCCCGCCGCGCGCGGCAGGTAGTGCTCGCGGATGGCGTGCGCCACCTCCTCGGGCTCCCCGTCCGCGCGCGCGTAGTAGCTGCCCATGACCCCCTGCAGGTCGGGGAATTCGCCCACCATCGCGGTCACGAGGTCGCACTTGCAGAGCTCGGCCGCGCGGCGCACCCGCGCCGGGTCGGCCCCCGCCGCGCCGGCGATCTCGGCGGCGAGCTCGAGCACGCGCCGTGCCTTGTCGGCGAGGGAGCCGAGCTTGCTCTGGAAGGTGACGCGCTCGAGCGCCGGCAAGCGCGCGGCGAGCGGGGTGCGCCGGTCCTGCGCGTAGAAGAACTCGGCGTCCGCGAGGCGCGGCCGCACGACCCGCTCGTTGCCCTCGCGCACCTTGGGCGGGTCGCGGCTCTCGATGTTGCTCACGGCGATGAAGGCGGCCTTGAGGTGTCCGGCGGCGTCCTCCACCGGGAAGTAGCGCTGGTGGGACTCGAAGGTCGAGATCAGCACCTCGCGCGGCAGCGCCAGGTAGCGCGCCTCGAAGCGCCCGGCGAGCGCCACCGGCCACTCGACCAGCGCACTGACCTCCTCCAGCAGGCGCTCGCTCAGCAGCGCGCGGCCCTCGAGGGTCCGCGCCAGCGCGTTCACCTCGGTGCGGATGCGCTCGCGCCGCGCGGCAAAGTCAGCGATCACCTTGCCGCGCTCGCGCAAGGTGCGCTCGTAGCTCGCCGGGCTCGTCAGCCGCAGGGGCTTGGGCGCGAGGAATCGGTGGCCGTAGGTCGAATGCCCGGCGGGCGTGCCGAGAAGCACGGCCGGCACGACCTCCGCGCCGAGCAGCATCACGATCCAGTGGACGGGGCGGACGAAGAGCGCATCGCCGCTCCCCCAGCGCATGCGCCGCGGGATCGGCAGCGCCTCGAGGCACCCCTGCACCAGCGCCGGCAGCAGCTCCGCCGCGCGGGCGCCTGCGCGGGTGCCGACGAAGAAGAGAAAAGTGCCCTTGCCCTCGGGCTGGCGTTCGAGCGCGTCCACCGTGGTGCCGCAGCTGGCCGCGAAGGCCGTCGCCGCGCGGGTCGGCAGCCCCTGGGCGTCGAAAGCGGCGCTGAGCGGCGGGCCGCGGCGGCGCAGGTTCTGGTCCGGCTGACGCGTGGCCAGGCGCTTCACCCACACCGCCAGACGGCGCGGGGTCGCGTAGCCGATGAGCTCGCCATGCGCGAGCTCGGCCTTGTCGAGCGCGTTGCCGAGCGTCGCGACCAGGGACTGCTGCAGGCTGAGGAGCGAGCGCGGCGGCAGCTCCTCGGTCCCGACCTCGAAGAGAAAGTCCTGGTACTCGACCTTCATGCGGCGCTCGCCCCCGCAGCGGAGGCGGCCTGCAGGAGCGGGAAGCCGAGTGCCTCGCGGCTCTCGAGATAGGCGCGCGCCACCGCGCTGGCGAGCGAGCGCACCTGCAGGATGTACCGCTGGCGCTCGGTCACGGAGATGGCGCGGCGGGCCTCGAGCAGGTTGAAGGTATGCGAGGCCTTGAGCACCTGCTCGTAGGCCGGCAGCGGCAGCCGCGCGGCGATGAGGTCGGTGCACGCCTGCGCGTGGTCCTCGAAGTGCCGCAGCAGCATCGGCACGTCGGCGCGCTCGAAGTTGTAGGCCGACTGCTCGAGCTCGTTCTGGCGGAAAACGTCGCCGTAGCTGAGGCGGCGGCCCGCGCTCTCGCTCCAGAGGATGTCGTAGATGCTCTCGACCCCCTGCAGGTACATCGCCAGGCGCTCGAGGCCGTAGGTGATCTCGCCGGTCACCGGGCGGCAGTCGAGTCCGCCGACCTGCTGGAAGTAGGTGAACTGCGTGATCTCCATGCCGTTCAGCCACACCTCCCACCCGAGCCCCCACGCCCCGAGCGTCGGAGACTCCCAGTTGTCCTCGACGAAGCGCACGTCGTGCACGAGCGGGTCGAGGCCGAGGGCCCCGAGGCTCCCCAGATAGAGGTCCAGGATCTCGAGCGGCGAGGGCTTGATGACGACCTGGTACTGGTAATAGTGCTGCAGTCGGAACGGGTTCTCGCCGTAGCGGCCGTCGGTCGGGCGCCGCGAGGGCTGCACGTACGCCGCCCGCCAGGGCTCCGGCCCCACCGCACGCAGGAAGGTCGCGGTATGGAAGGTGCCGGCGCCGACTTCCATGTCGAACGGCTCGAGGATCGCGCAGCCCTGCTCGGACCAGTACCGCTGCAGGGTGAAGAGGAGCTCCTGGAAGGTGCGCGGCGGCCGGCCTGTTTTCATTGGTTGCTGGATAGCGCCCAGAAGCGCGCGAGTATACGGCGACGGCTGCGCTCGCCGCGCTCCCGGGGGCCTCGCACCCACCCGGGGGCTCCCGGGAGCCGCGCGGGCGCGGTAGCGGCTCAAGCGGCCGAGCGCCCGACATTCCGCCCTGAATTAGTGCAAGATGGCGCCGCATTGGCACCAGAACAGTGCAAGGGCGGCGCCCGTTGCACCCTAAGCGATGGATCGGACGGGCGAGGGCCTGGCACGCGCCCTGCAAAGGATCGTCATTCTCCCCAGCCTGTGCCGGGAGCCGAGCGACCCATTCCTTCGGAGGCCGACATGCAACCCAGTGACGTTCTGAAGCTCATCAAGGAGAAGCAGGTGAAGTTCGCGGACCTGCGCTTCACCGACACCCGCGGCAAGGAGCAGCACGTGACGATCCCGGCGCGGCTGGTGGACGAGGATCTGTTCCGCGACGGCAAGATGTTCGACGGCTCCTCGATCGCCGGCTGGAAGGGGATCAACGAGTCCGACATGATCCTGATGCCCGACGCGGCGACGGCGGTCATCGACCCCTTTTTCGAGGAAAGCACGGTCGATATCCGCTGCGACGTGATCGAGCCGGCGACCATGCAGGGCTACGAGCGCGATCCGCGCTCCCTCGCCAAGCGCGCCGAGGCTTACCTGCGCTCCACCGGCATCGCCGACACCGCGCTGTTCGGCCCCGAGAACGAGTTCTTCATCTTCGACTCCGTGCGCTATGGTAACGAGATGCACGGCGCGTTCTACGCGATCGACTCGATGCAGGGTGCCTGGAACTCGCCCACCGAGTACCAGGAGGGCAACAAGGGCCACCGCCCGGGCATCAAGGGCGGCTATTTCCCGGTCCCGCCGGTCGATGCCTATCAGGACATCCGCTCCGCGATGTGCCTCGCCTGCGAGGAGCTGGGCCTCAAGGTCGAGGTGCATCACCACGAGGTCGCGACCGGCGGTCAGTCGGAGATCGGCATCGGCGCCGGCACGCTGGTGGTCAAGGCCGACCAGGTGCAGATCCTCAAGTACGCCGTGCAGAACGTCGCCCACGGCTACGGCAAGACCGCGACCTTCATGCCGAAGCCCCTGGTCGGTGACAACGGCAGCGGCATGCACGTGCACCAGTCCTTGCAGAAGGAAGGCAAGGCGCTCTTCGCCGGCGACAAGTACGGCGGCCTGTCGGACCTGGCGCTCTACTATATCGGCGGCATCATCCGGCACGCCAAGGCGCTCAACGCCTTCACCAACGCCGGTACCAACAGCTACAAGCGCCTGGTGCCGGGGTTCGAGGCGCCGGTGATGCTCGCCTACTCGGCGCGCAACCGCTCCGCCTCGATCCGCATCCCGTGGGTGTCGAACCCCAAGGCACGGCGCATCGAGGTGCGCTTCCCCGACTCGAGCGCCAACCCCTACTTTGCCTTCACCGCGATGATGATGGCCGGGCTCGACGGCATCCAGAACAAGATCCACCCGGGCGAGCCCGCGGACAAGGACCTTTACGACCTCGAGCCCGAGGAGGCGAAGCACATCCCGACCGTGTGCCACTCGCTCGACATGGCGCTCGATCACCTCGACCGCGACCGCGAGTTCCTCACCCGCGGCGGCGTGTTCACCAACGACGTGATCGACGCCTACATGGGACTGAAGGAGCAGGAGGTGACGCGCTTTCGCATGTCGACCCACCCGGTCGAGCTGGAGCTGTACTACAGCTGCTGACATGCGGATCGCGCGCGTGCTCGAGCAGGCCGGACCGCGCACGCGGCGCGGCCGGCCGCCCGTGGCTCGCGCCGTCACGGATCCGCCGCGTGCGCTTTGGTGCGCCCGGCGCGGCGGGGGTATGCTGCGAGACGATGCGTCGTGTCGCCTTTACCTTAATCTGCCTCGCCGCCACGGTGGCCCTCGCCGCGACGGTATACCGTTGGGTGGACGAGAACGGCGTGGTGCACTACTCCGACCAGCCGCACCCGAATGCGCAGAAGGTGCACGTGGAGGCACCGCAGACCTACAAGGCAGCCCCGCTCGAGTCGACCCAGGCGCCGCTCACGCCCCCGGCCCCGCCCGCCGCCACGTACCGCGGCTGCGCGGTCTCGGACCCGGCGGACGATCAGAGCTTTGCCAACATCGACGCCCTCACCATCCGCGTGCGCACCGACCCGAGCCTGCTCTTCGAGGGCGACCAGATCTACCTGGTGCTGGACGGCACGGCAGTCAACGGCGGCGCCCCCACCGGCAACAGCTTCACCCTCTCGCCGGTCGATCGCGGCACGCACTCCGTGCAGGCGGTGATCCGCGACGGACGCGGGGCGACCATGTGCCAGTCCCCGGCGG
>JAFAPI010000037.1 GCA_019247195.1 Gammaproteobacteria bacterium | reverse complement strand
GCAGGCGCTCCCGCGGGGCCGGGCCCGGTTCTGACCGGATGCGGCGCGGCATCCTCGAATTCGATCGAGCGCTTGGCGGCGAGGAATCTCACCAGGGTCGCCGCCGCCGCGGCATCCTCCGCCCAGCACCAGAAGAAGGGTCGCTGGCTGTCGCTGGCGCGCAGATCGACGCGCACTGCCGAACCCTCGCGATAGACCTCCCGGATCTCGAACACCGAGATGAAACGCGGGTGGCCCTGCAAGCCGAGCCAGGCGCGGCGCGGCGCCCTGACCCATACACCCTGATTGGCGAAGCGCAGGGTTCCGACCCCCACCCATCCGAAGCTGTTCGCGGGTCGGGCCAGCAGATTTCGCAATCCGTCGGTCAGCGTGAAACGCACGCGCAGATCCGATTCCGGGCGGGCGCTCAGGGCCGGCTCGGTGGTGTGAGGCTGTCTCTGCGGTTGACTCATGGGTTCGAGAGTCTGCAGGGCCGCGCGATGCCCCAGTGTGAGGCACGGCGCGCCAAACTCAAAGACGGGCCGCCGAAGCCGGCGCCTGCGGATCGGGGCGCGCGGGCGGGGACAGGATCGCGCGCGCCGGAAACTAGCGCGGCCCGGACCGCTCGAAGAGCTCGCTCGAGACGTAGCGCTCGCCGGTGTCGGGAATGATCACCACCAGGGTCTTTCCGGCCCATGCGGTGCGCCGCGCGACGAGGAGCGCGGCGTGCAGCGCGGCGCCGGAGGAGACGCCGGCCAGGATGCCTTCGGTCTGCGCGAGCTCGCGGGCGCGGGCGAAGGCGTCCGCATCGCTCACGGTGATCACCTCATCGAGCAGGGCCCGGTTCAGCAGCTCCGGCACGAAGCCCACGCCGATGCCGGGCATCTTGTGCGTCGTGACCGGCCTGCCGGAGAGCACGGCCGCACCCTCGGGCTCGACCGCGATCACCTTCACCGACGGCCGATGACCCTTCAACACCTCGCCGACGCCGGTGATGGTGCCGCCGGTCCCGACCGTCGCGACCAGGCCATCCACCTCTCCGTCCGTGTCCTGCCAGATCTCGACGCCGGTCGTGCGGCGGTGCAGGTCCGGGTTGGCGGGGTTGCGGAACTGATCGAGGTGCAGGGCGCCGGGGAGCTCGGCGGCGAGGGCCCGCGCGCGGGCCACGGCTTCCGCCATGAGGATCCCGGGCGTGAGGATCACCTGCGCGCCGTACTGGCGCAGCAGCGCGACGCGCTCCGCCGACATCGACTCGGGCATGGTGAGGATGAGGCGGTAGCCGCGGATCGCGGCCGCGAACGCCAGCCCGATGCCGGTGTTGCCCCCGGTGGCCTCGATGAGCGTCATGCCGGGCTTGAGCACGCCGCGCCGCTCGGCGTCCTGGATGAGCGCAACCCCGAGCCGGTCCTTCACGCTGCCGGCGGGGTTGCGCATCTCGAGCTTCGCGAGCAGGCGCGCCCCCACGCCGGCGCCCAGGCGGCGCAGCTCGACGAGCGGGGTGCCGCCCACGCTCGCCGCCGCATCCGGATAGACCCTGCCCACGCGCTGCTCCCGCGCGGCCGTGTCCGCCCGGGCGGCGGCGCTACTGCGGCGTGGGGTTAGGCTGCGCGGCCGGCGCAGCGGCGGCGGCAGGCTTCACGCCGATGAGCTCGACCTCGAAGATGAGGAGCGAGCCGGGCGGGATCTTGCTGCCCGGCGGCGAGCGCAGGTCATAGGCGAGCTGTGGCGGGATGTAGAGCTTGTACTTCGCGCCCGGCTTCATGAGCCCGACGCCCTCGGTCCATCCGGGGATGACGTGATTGAGCTGGAAGGTCGCCGGCTGCCCGCGCTTGTAGCTGCTGTCGAACTCGGTGCCGTCCATGAGCGTGCCGCGGTAGTTCACGGTCACGTTGTCGGTCGACTTCGGGCTGTCACCGCTGCCGGGGCTGAGGACCTCGTACTGCAGGCCGCTTGCGGTGGTGGTGACGCCGGGCTTCTTGGCGTTCTCGGCGAGGAAGTCGGCGGCGGCGCGGTGGTTGGCCTCGCCGATCGCCTGCCCGGCGGCGTTGATCAGGCCCATGATGTTCTTCTGGTCGGTCTCGCTCATCTCCGCTTTGCCGGCGAGCGCGTCGCGCACACCCTGCGCGAGGCTCGCCGCGTTCACCGACGCGGCCTTGACGCCATTGGCGCGCAGCTGACTTCCCATCGAGACCCCGAGGCTGTAGCTGGCATTGCGCTCGGCGGGCGCGCCGGCCTTGGGTGTGGCGGCCTTGTCCGCGGCCGGCGGCGCCTTGGCGGCCTTGGGCGTATCGGTCGACGGGGTCGGTGCGACCTGCGCGACGGCCGCGCCGATCGACAAGACACCGAGCAGGAGAGTGGCAGGACGGAAGAACACGGCCATGATCGGACCTCGGTTGAGCCAGGGCGCGACAGTGTGGCGGATCGCCGCGCTGGCTGCAGGACTTTCTCCCGCGCGCCGCCCTCAGGGGGGCAAATCCTCCTCGAGCAGCCGCTCGGGCTGTACGAAGCCGCGCGCCTGCAGGTACTGATCGGCCGCCACGTAGAGCCGCGACGGCGCGGCCTGGCCGAGCACGCCCGCGTCCGAGGCGAGCCGCACCCGGATGCCGGCGCGCGTCAGCACTTCGGCGAGCGAGCTCGCGGTCGGCAGGTCGGGCAGGGTCTGCAGCAGTCGCCACTCGGGATCGGACATGTCCGTACAGTGCCAAAGGGGTAGGGCGCGCACAACCCGCGCGTCCGCCGCCCCGCGCGCACTATGATCGACCCCCATCCCCTCACCTGGCTTTCGCCGTGCTCAGCATCGAGGATCTGTCGCGCAGCTTTCGCGAGGGCGAGCAGGTGCACGCCGTGCTGCGCGACGCGAGCGCCGTGATCGGCAGCGGCGAGATCGTCGCCATCACCGGGCGCAGCGGCTCGGGCAAGTCGACGCTCCTCAATCTCATCAGCGGGATCGACCAGCCCGACCACGGCCGCATCGTCCTCGACGGCACGGAGGTGAGCGCGCTCGCTGAGCCGGCGCGGACGCGCTTCCGCCGCGCGCACATCGGCTTCGTGTACCAGTTCTTCAATCTCATCCCGACGCTCGATGCGCTCGAGAACGTACGGCTGGTGCTGGAGCTCAACGGCGTGAGCGGCGCCACGGCGGCGGGCCGTGCGCGCGCGGCGCTCGAGGCGGTCGGTCTGGGCGCGCGCGGCGCGAGCCGCGTCGAGGCGCTCTCCGGCG
This sequence comes from Gammaproteobacteria bacterium, assembly GCA_019247195.1. Taxonomy (GTDB): domain Bacteria; phylum Pseudomonadota; class Gammaproteobacteria; order Steroidobacterales; family Steroidobacteraceae; genus 13-2-20CM-66-19. Next base: position 4,657 of record JAFAPI010000037.1, on the reverse strand, counting down.
GCGAGCAGCAGCGGGTCGCCATCGCGCGCGCGCTCGTGCACCGGCCGCGACTGATCCTCGCCGATGAGCCGACCGGCAACCTCGACGCGGCCACCGCCGGCGAGCTCCTGCCGCTGCTCCTCGCGCTGCCGCGCGAGCAGGACGCGACGCTGCTGCTCGTGACGCACGACGAGACCCTCGCCGCCGCGGCCGACCGGGTCCTCGAGCTCGTGGACGGGCGGCTCGGGCCCCGCGCGTGAGCACGCTGCGGCGTGCGAGCCTGCGCCACCTCTGGCAGCACCCGGGCCAGCTCGCCCTCGCCCTGGCCGGGCTCGCGCTCGGTGTCGCGACGATCGTCGCCATCGACATCGCCACCGCGAGCGCCCGTCGCGCGTTCGAGCTCTCCCTCGCGGCGGTCAACGGCGCGGCCACCCACCAGATCGAGGCCGGCCCGCCGGGGATCGACCCGGCGCTGTACGTGGCGCTGCGCCGCACGCCGCTCGCGGACGCGGATCCGCCGCCCCCCTATCAGCCACTGCTCAGCGCCTACGCGACGATCGGGGAGCGGACGCTGCAGCTGATCGGCACCGACCCGCTCGCGGCGGCCGAGCTCGGCGGTGCCGCGGGCAGTGCGGCGCTCGGCAATCCCGAGCAGGTGCGCGACTGGTTCACCCGCGCAGGCGCGGTCGTGCTGGGCGCGGACACCGCGCGTGAGCTCAACCTCGCGCCCGGCGCCGATTTCGAGCTCGAAGTGGCCGGCCGGCCGGTCCGGGCGCACCTGCTCGCGGTGCTCGATCCGGCGCAGGCGCCGGGCCTCGAGGACCTGCTGCTCACCGACATCGCGCAGGCCCAGGAGTGGCTGCAGCTCTCCGGCAGGCTCTCGCGCATCGACGCGCGGCTCGGTGGCCCCGCCGCGGTCGCGGCCCTGCGCGATCTGCTGCCGCCCGGCACCCGCCTCGAGCCGACGCGCGCCGCCGCGCGCGAGAGCTTCGCGCTGACCGGCGCCTTCACCACCAACCTGCAGGCGATGAGCCTGCTCGGACTCCTGGTCGGCGTGTTCCTCATCTACGGTGCAGTGAGCTTCGCGGTGCTGCAGCGCCGCCCGCTGTTCGGGGTGCTGCGCGCCCTCGGCACGACCCGCGCCGAGCTGCTGCGGCTCGTCCTCGGTGAGGCGCTCCTCCTCGGCGTGCTCGGCGCGCTGGCCGGCGTGGCGCTCGGCGTGCTGATCGGGCGCGAGCTGCTGCAGCTCGTCACCCGCACCATCAACGATCTGTATTTCGTGCTGGCGGTGCGCGAGGTCACGGTACCGACCCCGACGCTCGCCAAGGGATTCGCCGCGGCGCTGCTCTGCGCGCTCACCGCCGCGCTCGTCCCGGCGCTCGAGGTGGCCGGCTGTGCGCCGCGCCTCCCGCTCAGTCGCTCGGTGCTCGAGGCGCGCGCGACGCGCCTCGCCCGGCGCCTGGCCGGGCTCGCCGTGCTGCTGCTGCTCGCCGCGGGCCTGACGATACTCGGCTCGGGTCGCAGCCTCTTCGGCGGCTTCGCGGCGCTCTTCCTGCTGCTGCTCGCCGTGGCCGCCCTGGCGCCCGCCGCCCTGCAGGCGCTCGCGCGCGCCAGCGCGCGCCTGACCCGCAGCGCGCGGCTGCGCCTCGCGCTCGCGGACATCGGCGCCTCGCTCAGCCGCACCGGCGTCGCCGTGGCCGCGCTCGGCATGGCGCTCGCGGCGATGATCGGCGTGGCGGTGATGGTGGAGAGCTTCCGGGTGTCGCTGCGCGAGTGGCTGGCGGAGACCTTGCGCGCGGACATCTACGTGAGCGCGCCCGGGCCCGCCGCGAGCCTCGGGCGCCGGCTCGAGCCGCAGGTCATCGCCGCGATCCTCGCCACTCCCGGCCTGCGCGCGCACAGCGAGGCGCGCCGCGCGCACGTCGACTCCGCCTACGGCGAGCTCGAGGTGAACGCGCTCAGGCTCGTACCCGGCAGCGCGGGTGCCTTCCGGCTCCTGCAGGGGGAGCCGCGGCAGGCCTGGCCCGCGTTCGACCGGGGCGCGATCCTCATCTCCGAGCCGCTCGCCTGGCGGCTGAACCTGCACCCCGGTGCCACGCTGCCCCTGGTGACGGCCGAGGGGCTGCGGGGCTTTCCCGTGGCGGGCGTGTACCGCGAGTACGGCAACGAGCGCGGCGAGCTGCTCATGGACCTCGACACGTATCGCCGTCACTGGCATGACGAGGCGCTCGGGGCGCTCGGCCTCTACCTGCAGCCCGGCGTCGACGTGCCGGCCACGGTCGTGGCGCTGCAGCGCGCGGCGCGCGGCCGGCAGGCGCTCTTCATCCGCTCCAACGCCCAGCTGCGCGAGCTGTCGCTGCAGATCTTCGAGCGCACCTTCCTGATCACGCGCGTGCTCTACTGGCTCGCGGCCGGCGTCGCGGCGCTGGGTCTGCTGAGCGCGCTGCTCGCCTGGCAGCTCGCCCGCGCGCGCGAGCTCGCGCTGCTGCGCACCCTGGGTCTGACCCCGCTCGGTAGCGCCGCACTGATCCTGACCCAGACCCTGTTCATGGGCCTCGCGGCGTTTCTTGCGGCGTTGCCGGCGGGGCTGCTGACCGCGCTCGTGCTCACCGCGGTCATCAACCGCCGCGCCTTCGGCTGGCAGATCGGGCTGCACCTGCACGCCGCGCAGTTCCTGCAGGCGCTGCTGCTCGCGCTCGTCACCGCGGCAGTGGCGGCGCTCTACCCGTCGTGGCGGGCCTCGCGCGTCGGCCTCGCCGGCGCGCTGCGGGAGGAGTGATGCCGCGCCTGCGGATCCGCGGGGCGCTCGCCCTGCTCGCCGTTGCCGCGCACGCCGCCCCGCTGCCCGGTCCCGCCCCGGGGTTCGAGCCGGTGCTCGCGCCGCGCGCGCTGCACTTTCCGGCCGACCACGGCCCGCACCCGGCGTTCCGCCAGGAGTGGTGGTACTTCACCGGGCATCTCGCGGCGAGCTCCGGCGAGCGCTTCGGCTTCGAGCTCACCTTCTTCCGCTTCGCGCTCGCACCGCCGGGGGCGGCGCCCGCGGGCCCCTCGTCCTGGCGTGCACGCGAGCTCTACCTCGCGCACTTCGCCGTCAGCGACCTCGGCGCGCGCCGCTTCCGTTACCGCAGGAAGCTCGCGCGGGGCGCGCTCGGGCTCGCCGGCGCCACGGGCGAGCCGCTCGCGGTGTGGATCGATGACTGGCGGCTGCGCGCGGCACCGGGCGAGGAGGGCGTGCACTGGCACGTGAGCGCGTCCGAGCCCGGCTACGCGCTCGATCTCGAGCTGAGCACGGACGCGGCGCCGGTGCTGCAGGGTGAGGCGGGCTTCAGCCGCAAGGGCGCGGAGCCCGGCGCGGCGAGCTACTACTACTCGCTGCCGCGCCTGGCGGCGCGGGGCACCGTACGCCGCGGCGGCGCCGCGCTCGCCGTGCAGGGCCTGGTCTGGTGCGACCGCGAGTGGGGCAGCGGCGGGCTCGGCGCGGGACAGGCGGGCTGGGACTGGTTCGGCCTGCAGCTCTCCGATGGCAGCGCGCTCATGTTCTACGCGCTGCGCACCCGCGCGGGCACCCGCGCCCCCTTCAGCGCGGGCAGCTTCGTCGCGCCCTCCGGGCACGCGCAACCACTCGACTCGGCGCAGGTGCGCATCGAGGCCGAGGGGCGCTGGCGCAGTGCCGAGGGCACCGTGTACCCCTCGGGGTGGCACCTGAGCGTGCCTTCGCTCGCGCTCGATCTGCGCCTGACGCCCGAGCTCACCGACCAGGAGCTCGTCACCACGCCGCGCTACTGGGAAGGTGCGGTCGCCGTGCGCGGCCAGCGCGGCGGAACGTCACTCGGCGGCGCCGGTTACGTGGAGCTCACCGGCTATGCACCGGAACGCCCGCCCGGCACAGGGTCTTCCCTGGGCCCGCGCCTTGCCCGATGATGTTGGTGTTGCCCCGCGGCGGGGCTCCCCACCTGGAGCGGACGATGCGCACTTTACTCGCGGCACTCACGGTCTCGATCGCGCTGCCGGCGCTGGCGGCGCTGCCCGACGGCGCCCAGGCACCGGACTTCACCACCGAGGCCTCCCTCGCCGGCAAGGATTTCAAATTCTCGCTCGCGGACGCGCTCCGGAAGGGACCGGTGGTGTTGTATTTCTATCCGGCCGCGTTCACCCCCGGCTGCACCGTCGAGGCGCACCAGTTCGCCGAGGCGACCGAGCACTTCCGCTCCCTCGGCGCGACCGTGATCGGCGTGTCGCACGACCCGATCGAGAAGCTCAACCGCTTCTCGGTCCAGGAGTGCCGCAACAAGTTCGCGGTCGCCTCCGATGCCGACGGCAGCATCATGAAGTCCTACGACGCGGTGATGAAGGGCCACCCGGAGTACGCCGACCGCACCTCGTACGTGATCGCCCCGGACGGCAGGATCCTCTACTCGTATACCGCCATGGCTCCGGACAAGCACGTCGAGAACACCCTGGCGGCGGTGCGCAAGTGGCAGGACGCGCACCCGCAGAAGAGCTGAGCCGCTAGGCGAGGTCGGCGAGCACCGGCGGCACCTGCCGCCGCAGCAGGAGGTTGCGCGCCTGCCACTGCTCGGCGGCCGGCAGGGTCGCGAGGAAGCTGACCTCGGCCCCCGACAGCACGGCGAGCGGCAGACCATCGCGGTACAGCACGCGGTTGCCGGCGAGGGCGGGC
>JAFAPI010000018.1 GCA_019247195.1 Gammaproteobacteria bacterium | reverse complement strand
CAGTACAAGCGTTTAACTGAGTTCTGCCGAACCACTTTCTACGGTAAGGACGGTTCATCGGTAGTAGCCCACCACGGCTTTGTCGACGGGGCAGATTTCGAACGTCGGCTCACCGAGCACGTGCGCAAATGGATCACGCGTGAGTTGGAGCGCCGCGGGGGTCAGCAGGCACGTCCGCGCTGGACTCAGGGCTCGCCTTTTCGCGGCCTGCAGGCCTTTGACGCCGCACACCAAGACGTGTTCTTCGGGCGTTCACAGGCAGTGGGCGAGTTGATCCAACGACTGCAGGACCTCGAGGGGGCGCGAGCGGCGACCGACCACCGCGCGCGACTGCTTCTGATCCTCGGGATGAGTGGAAACGGTAAGAGTTCGCTGATACGCGCGGGTTTACTACCGCTGCTCTCTGACCGTCCGGTCGAGGGCATCGCAGCGTGGCACACGCTATCGGTTCGGCCCTCTGATGTTAGCGCGGACGCTGTCGAGGCGGGCGTGTTGGGCGCGATTGCGACCGCCGTCCGCACAGTGCTGCCGCCGGCTGCTAGCTTTGGCATGACAGCCGCGCAGCTCGCCATGCAGCTACGCGATGCACCGGACGCAGCTGCCGCCAGGATTGAGACCTATCTACATGCGCAGGCGGCAGCGCAGAAGTTGCCAGCCGAGCGGGTCCGACTGCTCATATACATCGATCAGTTCGAGGAAATCTTCACGCTACCCGGATCGAGTGCGGGGGCTGCACCACTGCTCGATGCGTTGACTGCGCTGGCCAAGCTCCCCTCCGTTTGGATCGTCGCTACGCTACGCAGCGACTTCGTTCACATGCTCGAAGCGTACCCGTCTTTTATGGAGCTGCTAAAGGGCAGCCCGCCATACCTTCTACTGCCGCCCAAAGCGGACGAGCTCTCAGACATTATCCGCGAGCCGGCGCGCGCGGCCGGACTGGAGTTTGAGGAGCGCGACGGTGTGTCATTGGACCGGGAACTCCTTCGCGACGCAACTGACAATCCCGAATCGTTGCCGCTGCTCGAGTACGCGCTGCAACAGCTGTACGAGGGCCGCGACGGCAGGTTGCTGCGCTGGGAGACCTACAGGCCCGCTGATCGCGAGGGCGGACTGCGTGGATCGCTGGTGTCCGAGGCCGAACGACTTCTGACGCAGGGTGGCGCCGACGTCGACCGGATGTTTCGCCGAGTGATGCGTGAGCTGACCAGCGTCTCCGAAGACGGTGCCGCGACGCGACGGTATGCGTCTGCGCGCAAGTTTCCGGTCACCACGCCCGAGTACCAATTCATCGACCGAATGGTTAAGGGGCGGCTGGCGGTCACGGATCGACAGGGGACACAACCGGTCGTGTGTCTGGCACACGAAGCGCTGCTGCAGTCTTGGCCGCGGGTGGCGAACTGGCTGCAGGAAGAGGCGACATTGCTACGGCTGCGGGACGAACTGCAGCGCGATGCAGAGGTGTGGGAAGCACATGGCCGCTCGTACGACTTTCTGGGTGCGGCGCCCGAAAAGATAGCGGCCATCCGACAGCTCGCCGCGGAGGAGCTGATTCCAGCGGGAACGACTTCCGACTACGCGGCGGCGTCTCGTAGCCGGGCCCGCCGCAATCGTCTCATCCGTGAGGCCGCAGTCGGGAGCATCTGCGCGCTGCTTGGCGTCTCGATCATCGCCGGGGTCATGGCCTACCGCCAGCGGGACCGTGCCTTGGTCGAAGCTGCGACGGCAGAGCGAACGTCGCGGTTCATGGTCTCTTTATTTCAACTGGCCAGCCCGACCGAGAGCCGGGGAAATTCGGTGACGGTGCGCGAAGTACTCGATCGCGGTGCCCGGGAAATAAACCAAAGCCTGCAGCAGGAACCGCGGGTGCGAGCCGAACTTCTGACCGCCATGGGCGAGGCGTACATGGGATTGGGGTTGTACGATCCCGCCAAGCAAGCCTTGGGCAGGGCGGAAGCCGATCAGCACAGCGTCGGTACACCGGCGGAATCGAGAGTCCGCACGTTGATCGCGAGCGGTGAGGCCGCTTACCTAACCGACGACCTCGGTCTGGCCAAAACCAAACTTAACCAAGCCCTAACCGTTGCCCGCAGAGACTTACCGCGGGACAGCGTGTTGATCTCTGAGGCACGAGACGCCCTCGCCGATGTTCTAGTCGACCTTAAGGAGTACCCGGAAGCGGAGCGGCTCGCGGCCGACGCGCTCGCAATGGATCGCAAGCGCGGCGTGGACGGGACTCCAATTCTGGCACGCACACTCGGCACCATCGGTAACGCGTATTACTTCCGCGGTGATCTGAAGGCGGCAGAAGCCCCAATGCGCGAGGCGCTGCTTCTTTGGCGCCAATACTACGGGCTTAACCACCCGCGGACCGCTGAGTCAATGAATAATCTCGCCTCACTCCTATACCAAGAGGGGCGCTACGGCGAGGCTGCCCGGCAATGGACGGAAGCGCTGCCGGTATATCGGGTCGTATATGGGGAAGCGCATCCAGAGTTAGCCACTCTACTGAATAATCTTGGACGCTCGGAACTGATGGCCGGCCACGTGGATGCGGCGATTCCTCTGGCGCGGAGCGCACTCGAGATGGGGCAAACGCTCAAGGGTGCAACGCACGGCGATCTCGTCCCGCCATTAAACAGCTTGGCGATGGCTTACCTTTACAAGGGCGACGCGGCCACAGCATACGACTACGCCGAGCGCGCCCTGAAGATCGCCAGGCTTCGCAATCACTCGATTCTGGATCAGGTGATGCTGACCGCGGCCGATGTGGACCTGGCACTGGGCCGTGAACAGCAAGCCGCCGCATTGCTGGGGGAGTCGAGGAGGCTGCTGGAGTCACGTTATCCGTTGGGCAAGGACCCCGCCGAACGATGGCGCTACGCTGTTTGGGATGCGATACAGGTGAGGCTGGAGACGGAATCCTCCGCAGCACATGCGCGTCTCGTCCAAGACCGCGAGGTGCTGACCCAGCGTTTTGGCAGCGATGGTTTCTACGTGCTCAGGGCTACTCAGCAGATGGCCGCGCTGCCAGTTTCGTCAACTACGCCCAGCGGTGGTCACTAAGGGATTGCCGACGGAGCTCACGCAGCCGAAGCAACGCCAAAATTACCAGTGCCAATCCAAGTAGCCCAACGGTGCCCGGTTCGGGCACTCCGGTGGCTTTCACGCTCCAGCCGGATGGAAGGGCTCCAACCAGCGAGCCCGACGAACTGAACAGGAAATCGTTCGTTGCACTACACGGTTGGGTACTTCCGCTGCCCGAAAAGACGTAGGTAACGTTCGCCCAGGTCAGGCTGGGCCCGCCGGCGCTCACCGGGCAGGGTGAGCCAAGTGGATAGTCGAACAGCACCTCAAAATCACCATTCAGGCTGGTGTTCGCATTACCTTGCAGCTGCAGGACGTCCACCATCGCGAGCAGCGGAGTGTTCAGCGGGTCCGATGCAAATGAAGACAGCCCGGGTCCGGGTTGGGAGGGAGTTGTCAGGTACGTATGCAGGTCTGTGCCAGCTGGAGGTTGGATCCACGTATAAAGCACAGAGTTGGCCGGGTTGTAGCTGAGGGGCGTCAAGTTTGGGTCGGACCCCACGTTGGGTGTGCCGCAGGCCAGGACCGGGAGGCTGACTCCACTCGTCACGCTTGAGCCTCCGCCAAGGCTAACCGTGGAGGTCGGGGTCGACGAGACAATCGAGGAGCAAGTCATGACCTCATCGACGCTGATGCCACGGGCGTGGACCGGCGCGATCCCGAGCAGGGCGAGCGTGGCGACGAGACACGGCTGAAGACCAACACGGAGTTTCATTGGTATCCCCAGTATTTGTTCTTGGGTGCGTGCCTTTTAGGATGCGCCTGCACTCGCGGACCGCGCAAGTAGCCCACCAGCACGAGCACCCCTCACGGTCACGCTTGACATAAGCTGGCACCAACCGCACCAGACCTGCCAATGAGATCGGGTGGGGCGCCCGACTCCTCGTACTTGTGCGTAATCCGAACTTCTCGCAGCAGGTCTATGAAAATAGCTCACGTCGTCTCGAGCGACGTAGCGGAGCCCCGCTTAGGACGCCGACGAATCGAATCGTCGGCGCGGAGCCGAGGGGTCTGTCAGCAAGCCGCCAATTGCGGCGCAGCCACCCGCGCCGCCACATTAGCGGTTCCAACACTGACAGGAGGCAACAGCTATGAAACTCGTACTGACCGCGGCCAGCCTGGCGCTGGCGGGCGTGCTCGCCGCGCCGGTGCTGGCGCAGGACGCGGACGTCGACCGCGGCCATCCGCGCGACATGGTCAAGGATTCGGTCATCACCACCAAGGTGAAGAGCAAACTCGCCGCCGAGCACCTGCCCAGCCTGGCGCGCATCCGCGTCGATACGGATGAGCAGGGCGTGGTGTGGCTGTCCGGCGCCGCCAACAGCGAGGCGGACATCGATCGGGCGATCGAGATCGCGCGCAACACCGAGGGTGTGCGCGAGGTCAAGAGCAGCCTGACCGTGCGCCACGACGACTGAGGGGTCATTTGCGCCAGTAGGCCGGGCGCAGCAGCACGACCACGCTGAAGATCTCCAGCCGGCCGAGCAGCATGGCGGCCGTGCACAGCCAGATCTGCGGCGTGGTGAGGGATTGCAGGTTGTGCACTGCGCCCGGCGCTCCGAAGCCGTGCGCGGTGTTGTTGATCGAGCTCACGGCGAGCGCCACGGCGTGCTCGAACCCCAGCCCGCTCAGCAGCAGCGCGAAGGTGAAGCCGATTACGCTGATGAAGTAGATGAAGATGAAGGCGAGCACGCCGTGCCCGACCGCCTCGGGCACGGCGCGCCCGCCGATGCGCACCGGCGCCACCGCCGCCGGATGGATCAGGAGCTTCATCTCCCGCCCCGCGTGGCGCGCCAGCAGCAGCGTGCGAAACATCTTGATGCCCCCGCCGCTCGAGCCGCTGCTGCACACCACGCAGGAGAGAAACAGCAGCCACCACGGCGCGAAGGCCGGCCAGCTCTGGTAGTCCTGGGTGGTGAGGCCGCTGGTGGTGGCCTGCGAGACCACGTTGAACAGCGCATGGCGCAGTGCCTGCGGCCACTCCGGGTAGACCCCGCTCGCGTGCAGCAGCAGCGCGATACCGAGCACGCTGAGGCCGAGCAGGCGCAGCACCGCCTGCGATTCCGGGTCGGTGCGGTAGGGCTCGAACGACAACATACGCACCGCCAGCAGGTGGCGCGCGAAGTTGAGCGCGGCGATCACCATCAGCCCCACCAGCACCAGCTCGACCGCCGGCGAGTCGAACCAGGCGATGCTGCGGTCGTGGGTGGAGAAGCCGCCCAGGCCCACCGCGGAGAAGGCGTGGCAGACCGCATCGAACCAGGACATGCCGCTCAGCCGCAGCGCGACGATCCCCGCCGCCGTCAGCAGCGCGTACACGAGCCACAGCGACTTCGCGGTCTCGGCGATGCGCGGGGCGAGGCGCTCGTCCTTCATCGCGCCGGTGGCCTCGGCCTTGTACACCTGCATCCCGCCCACCTTCAGCAGCGGCAGCACCGCGAGCGCCATGACGAGGATGCCGAGGCCGCCGAACCAGTGCAGCGCGTGGCGCCAGAAGTTGAGTGAGGGCGGCAGGGCGTCGAGCCCGCCGAGCACCGTCGAGCCCGTGGTGGTCAGACCCGACATGGCCTCGAAGTAGGCGCCGCTGAAGGACAGCGTCCGGAGCGCAAAGCGCAGCGGCAGCGCCGCGGCCGCCGGCAGCAGCAGCCAGGCGAGCGTGATCAGCAGGAAGCCGTCGCGCGGCTTGAGCTCGCGGCGGAAGGGCTCGGTGAGCCCGGCGAGCAGCAGTCCCGCGCCGGCGCTGAGGGCCGCCGCCAGCAGGTAGAAGCGCAGCATGCCGTCGCCGAACCACAGCGCGCAGGCGGCCGGCAGCAGGTAGGTCGCCGCGAAGGCGGCGAGCAGCAGGCCGAGCACGTGCGCGACGGCGAGCACCGCGCTCCTGCCTCAGCGGCTCGCGCGCACGAACAGCCGCTCCACCGCCTCCAGATGGCGGCGATCGGCGAGGAACAGGATGGCGTGATCGTCGGCGGCGACGCGCGTGTCGTGGTGCGCCATGATCACCTGCTCGCCGCGCACCAGCGCGCCGAGGGTCACCCCATCGGGCAGGGCGATCTCGCTGACGGTGCGCCCGACCACCCGCGAGCTGCGCTCGTCGCCGTGCACGACGGCCTCGAGTGCCTCGGCGGCGCCGCGCCGCAGCTGGTGCACCCGCACCACATCGCCGCGGCGCACGTAGGCGAGCAGCGTGCCGGTGGTAATGCTCTGCGGCGAGAGAGCGATGTCGATGCTGCTGCTCTCCACCAGCTCGGTATAGGAGGGCCGGTTGATGAGGGCCATCGCCTTGTGGGCGCCGAGCCGCTTGGCGAGCATGGCGGAGAGAATGTTCGCCTCCTCGGCATTGGTGACGGCGGCGAACACGTCGGCGGCGTCGATGTTCTCCTCGATGAGCAGCTCCTCGTCGGCGGCGTCCCCGTGCAGCACGATGGCCTTGTCGAGCAGCTCACTGACCTTGCGCGCGCGGCGCGGGTCGCGCTCGATGAGCTTGACCTGGTTGCTCTGCTCGAGCGTTTTGGCGAGCCGGAAGCCGATGTGCCCGCCGCCGGCGATGATGATGCGTCGCGCCGGGTCGTCGCCGCGGCGCAGCTCCGCCATCGCGCGGCGGATGTCCTCGCGCGCCGCGAGGAAGAACACCTCATCGCCGTCCTCGACCACGGTGGCGCCGTCCGGGACGATGCCGCGCCCGGCGCGGTAGATCGCCACCACGCGCAGCTCCATGTTGGGCAGGTGCTGGGGCAGCTCGCGCAGCGGGTGCCCGACCAGCAGCCCGTCTCGGCGCGCCCTCACCGCCACCAGGCGCACCTTGCCGTCGGCGAAGTCGAGCACCTGCAGCGTGCCCGGGTGATGGATGAGACGCTCCACGTACTCCGTGACCAGCTGCTCGGGGCTGATGAACACGTCTACCGACAGCCCGGCGCTGCCGAACAGCTCGGCGCGGCTGGTGTAGGCCTCGGCGCGGATGCGCGCAATCTTGGTCGGCGTACGGTAGAGGGTGAAGGCCACCTGGCAGGCGGTGATGTTCACCTCATCGCTCGAGGTGAGGGCGAAGATGATCTCGGCCTCGGCGGCGCCGGCGGCCTCGAGCACGGAGGGGTGGGCGGCATTGCCGGCCACGGTGCGCACGTCGTAGCGGTCCTGCAGCTCGCGCAGGATGTCCTCGTTGACGTCGACCACCGTGACCTCGTTGGCCTCCTCGCGCGACAGGGCCTGGGCGGCGGTGCGACCGACCTGTCCGGCACCGAGGATGAGGATCTTCATGGGTGGCTGGCGAGTTGCGGATGTTGTCTAGCGGCCCGCCCGCCCACTATAGCGGCTCGAGGTGCGCATACTGAACCATCAGCCACTTGGTGCCCTGGCGCTCGAAGCCCACCTGCACGCGCGCGTGCGCACCGCTGCCCTCGACGTTGAGCACCACGCCCTCGCCGAACTTGCCGTGGCGCACCCGCGCGCCGAGGCGGATGCCGCCGAGCTCCTGGTCCTCGAGCGCGCGGAAGCGGCCCACCGCGAGCGGGCGCGACACCTGCACGCGCGGCCGCACCTCCTCGAGCAGCGCCTCGGGGATCTCGCGGATGAAGCGCGAGGGCTGGCCGTAGCTGTCGATGCCGTGCAGGCGGCGCTGCTCGGCGTAGGTGAGGTACAGCGCGCGCATGGCGCGCGTCATGCCGACGTAGCACAGGCGCCGCTCCTCCTCGAGGCCGTCGAGGTCGTTGAGCGCGCGCTGGTGCGGAAACAGTCCCTCCTCCATGCCGCACAGGAACACCACGGGGAACTCCAGGCCCTTGGCGGTGTGCAGCGTCATCATCTGCACGCAGTCCTCCCACGCCTCGGCCTGCCCCTCGCCGGACTCGAGCGCGGCATGGGCCAGGAAGGCCTCGAGCGGCGGCAGCTCGCTCGCCTCGGGCGTGAAGCCGCGCGCCGCGCTCACCAGCTCATCGAGGTTCTCGACGCGCGCCTCGCCACGCTCGGCCTTGTCGCGCCGGTAGTGCTCGACCAGGCCGCTGGCGCGCAGCATCTGGTCGACCTGCTCGTGCAGTGCGGCGCCGTGCGTCTCGCGCGCCAGGCGCTCGATGAGGGCGAGGAAGCCGTGCAGGCCGGCGCCGGCCTTGCCGGGCAGGGCGTTCTGCGCCAGGCAGGCCCCGGCCG
>JAFAPI010000188.1 GCA_019247195.1 Gammaproteobacteria bacterium | reverse complement strand
TGGCGCATCGCCTCACGCGCGCGTTGCGCGCCGGGACGGTGTGGGTGAACAGCTTCGACCGCTCGAGCATGGCGACGCCATTCGGCGGCTTCAAGCTCTCCGGCGCGGGGCGCGACCGCTCGCCGCACGCGATCGACAAGTACTGCGATCTCAAGACCGTCTGGACGGCTTATCGATGAAGCGGCGCGGGCAGGTCGCGCCGGTCGCGCTGTCAGCCGCCGGGTACGCGGAGCGGCTGCGCGCGGTCCTGCGCCTTTGCGCCGGTCGCTAGAGCACGGGTCGGTCCGCCATCTCCAGATGCAGCTCCTTGCCGTGGTAGGGGTGGCGCTCGCACACCGCCTCGTTGAGCTCCACGCCGAGGCCCGGCTCGGTCGGCGGGATCACGTAGCCCGATTCCCATCGGATCGGCCGGCGCAGCAGATCCGCATGAAAGCCCTGCCAGCGCTCGATACCCTCGAGGATGAGAAAGTTGGGACTGCAGGTGGCGAGCTGGATGTTAGCGGCGCCGACGACCGGCCCGCAGTAAAGATGCGGCGCGAGCTGCACGTGCTGCGCCTCGGCGAGCGCGGCGATCTTCTTCGCCTCGAGCAAGCCTCCGCAGCGGCCGAGGTTCATCTGCAGGACGGCCGCGGCGCCGGCCCGCAGCACTCGTGCGAAGTCGTACTTGGTCGCGAGCCGCTCGCCCGCGGCGATCGGGATGCAGGTGGCGCGGGCCACGCGCGCCATCTCCTCGGGCGCATCCGGCGGCACCGGTTCCTCGAACCACAACGGGTCGTAGGGCTCGAGGCGCCGCGCCAGGCGGATCGCCCCGGCCGCCGTCATCTGTCCGTGCGTGCCGAACAGCAGGTCGGCCCGCGTGCCCACCGCCGCGCGCAGCTCACGGCAGAAACGCTCGGACAGCTCCAGCGCGGCGAGCGAGAGCTGGCGTCCATCGAAGGCGCTGTAAGGGCCGACCGGGTCGAACTTGAGGGCGGTGAAGCCCTGCGCGAGGTACTCGGCGGCCCGCTCCGCCGCGAGCTGCGGGTCCTGGTAGACATCACTCCGGTCGCCGCTGCGGGGGTAGATATAGGTATAGGCGCGCAGCCGCTCGTGGACGCGGCCGCCGAGGAGCTTGTAGACCGGCTGCCCCGCCGCCTTGCCGATGAGGTCCCAGCACGCCATCTCGAGCGCGCTCAGCACCGCCATCAGGGTGAGATCCGGATGCTGGGTGTAGCCGGCACTGTAGACGCGCCGCCACAGCGTCTCGATGTCGTGCGGATCCTGACCTTCGAGGTAGCGGCCGAAGGTGTCGCGCAGCAGCTGCGCGACGAGGTGCGGGTCGAAGGGCGCACAGTAGGCCTCGCCTACCCCGTGCATGCCGTCGGCGGTGGTAAGTTTGACGAATACGAAGTAACGGCCACCGAAACCCGGCGGCGGGTTGCCCACCACGAAGGTCTTGATGTCGGTGAGGCGCACGCGGAAATGCTAACACTATGAGCGAGTACGACTACATCATCGTCGGCGCCGGTGCGGCCGGCTGCGTGCTGGCGGCTCGGTTGAGCGAGAGCGGCGCGCACCGGGTGCTGCTGCTCGAGGCGGGCGGCTCCGATCGCTCGCCCTGGATCCAGGTACCGATCGGCTATGGACGCACCTTCAACGACCCGCGCTTCAACTGGATGTACCAGGCCGAGCCCGATCCCGCCCTCGAGAACCGCCGCCAGTTCTTCCCGCGCGGCAAGGTGCTCGGGGGCTCCAGCTCCATCAATGCCATGGTGTATGTGCGGGGCCAGCCCGGGGACTTCGATGACTGGGCCGCGGCGGGTGCGAGCGGCTGGTCCTACCGCGAGGTGCTGCCCTACTTCCTCAAGCTCGAGGATCATGCCTGGGGCGCCTCGGAGTACCACGGCAGCGGCGGGCCCGTACACGTCAGCGACGTCACGGCACACGTGCACCCGCTGTGCCACACCTTCCTGCGCGCCTGCAGCGAGGTTGGCATTCCCCAGACCCGCGACTTCAACGGCGAGGAGCCCGAGGGTGCGGGGCTCTGGCACGTGACCATACGCAACGGCCGGCGGGTCTCCACGGCCAACGCCTACCTGCGGCCGGCACTCGCGCGCCGCAATCTGGAGCTGCGCACGCGCGCCCTCGCCACGCGGGTACTGTTCGAGGCGCGCCGCGCGATCGGAGTCGAGTACCTGCGCGCCGGGGAGCGCGCCACCGCGCGGGCGCGCCGCGAGGTTCTGCTCTGCGGCGGCTCGATCAACTCACCGCAGCTCCTCGAGCTCTCCGGCATCGGCCAGGGCGCCCGCCTCGCGGCGCTCGGGATCCCGGTGCTCGCCGACAGTCCGGCGGTCGGTGAGGGGTTCCAGGATCATCTGTGCGTCTCGTACTTCTACCGCTCGCGCGTGCCGACCCTGAACAACCAGCTCGCGCCGTGGTACGGCAAGGCGCTCGCGGCGCTGCGCTACGCCCTCACCCGCGGCGGGCCGCTGGCGATGAGCGTGAATCAGGCCGGGGCGTTCCTGCGCAGCCGCCCGAGCCTCGAGCGGCCCAACCTGCACATCTATTTCAACCCGGCGAGCTACAGCACCACCACCCAGGGCGCGCGGCGGCGCCTGCTCAACCCCGACCCGTACCCCGGCTTTCTCATGTCGTTCAACACCTGCCGGCCGAGCAGCCGCGGCTCAGTGCACCTGCGCACCCCGCAGCCCTCCGATGCGCCCCAGATCGCGCCCAACTCCCTCGCCACCGCGGCCGATGTCGCCGATGTCTTCGACGGCGCCCGTGTGCTGCGCCGGATCGCGGGCGCCCCGGCGCTCGCCGCGGTCACGGCGGCCGAGCGGGAGCCGGGAGCCAGCGTGCAGTCGGACGCGCAAGTGCTGGCCGATTTCCGCGCGCGCGCGGGCTCGGTGTTCCATGCGAGCGGCACCTGCGCGATGGGCGCCGATCCGCGCACTTCGGTCCTCGATGCGCGGCTGCGCGTCCGCGGGGTGAGCGCCTTGCGCGTGGTAGACGCCTCGGCCTTTCCGAACGTCACTTCCGGCAACACCCACGCGCCGACGATCATGCTCGCCGAGCGGGGTGCCGACCTCATTTTGCACGACAGCCGCGGCGGATCTGGCGTACCCTGACCGCGGCGCATCATCGACGGCAGAGGCGCGATGCAATCGAGCGTAACCCCGCAGGACACCGCCGGCGTCGCGCTGGCGCCGCCCCAGAGTGCCTCGTTTCTTGAGCGCTGGTACGTGCTCATCATGATGTGCCTGGTCTACACGCTCAGTATCGCCGACCGTTACGTGGTCTCCACCGTGCTCGAGCCGATCCGCCTCGAGCTGCACCTCACCGATAACGGCGTCGCCTGGCTCACCGGCGGGGCGCTCGGACTTTTCTACGTGGTGCTCGGCTTTCCGCTCTCCTACCTCATCGACCGGCGCAGTCGGCGGGTCATCGTGTCGGTGTGTCTGGTGGTCTGGTCGATCATGACGACCCTGTGCGGCTTCGCCCGCACCACCTGGCAGTTTTTCTGCGCGCGGGTCGGGGTGGGGATCGGCGAGGCCGGCGGCACGCCGGGGGCCAACTCGCTGCTGTCAGATTATTTCCCGGCCGCGCGGCGCCCCATGGCACTTACCGTCTTTTCGCTGGGTGCGCCGATTGGCGCGTTCATCGGCTATCAGATCGCGGGGGCGATTGCCGATCACTTCGGCTGGCGCGCCGTCTTCTACGTCCTCGGCGTCCCCGGGGTACTCACAGGTCTCGCGGTGTACCTCACGGTGCGCGAGCCGCGCCGCGGCTGCCTGGATGCGGGGGATGAGGAAACGGCACCCTCGGTGATGAGCACCCTGCGCTTTCTGTGGCAGCAGCGGGCGGCGGTGCACGTCATGGCCGGCAGCGCGCTCTCGGCGCTCTGGGGCTGGGGGCTCGTTTACTGGACCCCCGCCTTCCTGCAACGCACCTACGACCTGACCCCCGGCCAGGCCGGTAATGTCACCGGCATGGCGCACCTCGTCGGCGGTGCGCTCGCGACGGTGGCGACCGGCTGGCTGATGGCGCGCCCGGCCATGGCCGATCCGCGCCGCATCGTGTGGCTGATGGGCGCCGGGACCGGTGTCGCGACCCTCGCCTCAGGCGTCATCTACTACACGCACGATCTGGCGCTGGCGAAGATGATGTTCTGGATCTTCATTCCGGCGATCTACTTTTATATCGGCCCAAGCTTCGGCCTGGTCAACAACCTCGCGCAGTGCCGCATGCGCGCCATGTTCTGCGCCACGACCCTGTTTCTGGCCAACGTCGGCAACTTGGTCATCGCGCCGCCCCTCATCGGCACGCTCAGCGACTGGTTCGCCCCGAACCACGTGCCCAATGCCGCCTCGCTCCGCCTCGCCATGCTGTGCCTGGTCCCCACCGGCCTGTGGGCCACCTGGCACTACTTCCTCTCCGCGCGCGACCTGATCGAGAACCAGCGGCGCGCCCGCAGCTTCCCGCTCTGAGGCGGCCGGGGTCGCCCGCGGACGGCAGTCATGAACCGGCGCATGCGTCCGAGCGGCCGCGAGGCGCGACGCGCACGCCGTGCGCAGGCCCCGAGCGCTCCCCCCTACCTCACCCGCCGCCTGCCACCCTACGAGCTCTTGAGTGAAGAGGGGCTGGTGGCGCTCGAGTCGCACGCCGACCTCCTCCTCGAGGAGATCGGCATGGAGATCCGTGGCGATGAGGCTGCGCTCGCGCTGTGGCGTTCCGCCGGCGCGCTGATCGAGGGGCCGCGGGTGCGCGTGCCGCGGGGCCTGGCGCGCGAGATCGTGCGCCGCAGCGCCCCCGCGCACTTCACGCAGCACGCGCGCAATCCGGCCCGCAGCGTCGAGATCGGCGGCACCCACACGGTGTTCGCACCCGCCTACGGCTCGCCGTTCGTTACCGATCTGGTGCGGGGCCGGCGCTACGGCACCCTCGAGGACTTCCAGAACTTCGTCAAGCTCGCCTACCTCGCACCCTGGCTGCACCACTCCGGCGGCACGGTATGTGAGCCGGTGGACGTGCCGGTCGCCGAGCGCCACCTCGACATGGTGTACGCGCACCTGCGCTACTCGGATAAGCCCTTCATGGGAGCGGTCACCACCGCGGCGCGCGCGGCGGATTCCATCGAGCTGGCGCGCCGCGTGTTCGGGGCCGGGTTCCTCGAAGAGCACTGCGTGATCCTGGGCAACGTCAACGTGAACTCCCCGCTGGTGCTCGACGGCGAGGCGAGTCGTGTCATCCGCACCTATGCGGCGGCCAATCAGGCGCCGGTCTGCGTCCCCTTCATTCTCGGTGGCGCGATGGGGCCGGTCACCACCGCCGGCGCGCTCGCTCAGTGCTTCGCGGAGGCGACCTTCTGCGTGGCGCTCGCGCAGCTCGAGCGACCCGGCGCGCCCGCCATCCTCGGCAACTTCCTGTCTTCGATGTCGCTGCGCTCGGGCGCCCCGACCTTCGGCACCCCCGAGCCCGCGCTCGCCTACCTCGCGATCGGTCAGCTGGCCCGGCGGCTGGGCGTGCCGCTGCGCTGCGGGGGCAACCTGTGCGCCTCCAAGGTACCCGACGCCCAGGCGGCCGCGGAGAGTGCCAACTCGTTGTGGCCGGCCTTCCTCGCCGGTGCGCATTTCGTGCTACACGCGGCCGGCTGGCTCGAGTCGGGCCTGGCGATGTCGTACGAGAAATTCCTGATGGATGTCGACCAGCTCGGCGCCTTTCATACACTCGCGCGCGGACTCGTGCTCGATCCCAACGGCTTTGCCCTCGATGCGTTCCGTGAGATCGGCCCGGGCCGGCATTACCTCGGCTCGCGACACACCCTCGCCAATTACGAGACTGCCTTCTACGACTTCGAGCTTGCCGACAACGACTCGTACGAGCAGTGGACCGAACAGGGCAGCCAGGATGAGCCGCAGCGCGCGCATCGGCGCTGGCAGGCGCTGCTCGCGAGCTACGAGGCGCCCGCGCTCGATGTGGCCGTCGATGAAGCGCTGCGCGACTACCTCGAGCGCCGCCGGCGCGCGTGGCGCGAGGCCGGCGCCTGAGCTAGGAGCGGGGGGCCCCCGGCGGGTCGGCCACGAGCACGTCGGCCTTGAGTGTCGTGCCGCCCACCTGCAGCTGGTGAGGAATGCAGGTGGACTGGTAGTCCACGTTGCGCGTGGCGAAGAGCGGCAGCACTCGGGTCTTGATCTGCTCGATGAGCTCACAGTCGCCCGCGGCCTCGACGGGGTCGCGACGGTTGCGGTCGGTCAGATCGACGCGCTGCCAGTGCGCGGGTAGCGTCTGAGTGCCCGCGCTGGAATCGTCCTTCGCGGGCTCGAGCACACTGAACTTGGCGGAGACCCCCGGAAAGGGCGTCGCCACGCCAAAGCCGCCGACGCAGCCGGTGGCGGTGACCGTCAGGTCCTTACGCGCTCCGAGGGTGAGCAGCGCCTGGCGCATGCGATCCCTGAGCCCGTCGCAGGAGTAGCGGGCGGTGAATCCCTGGTAAGTGAACTGCAGTTCCCGGGCCGTCCAGGTCGCCGATACCGTCTCATCGGCCGCGAGCGCAAGCGGTGCGCTGACCACTGCCAATACCAGGACCCAGCCGCTCCATCGTCCTCTCATAGACCCTCCGCCACGTGACGCCGTGCTGACCGAACGCACCACCGTGCGCACGGTGCACCGGCAGGCCGAGGATCGCCCGGTCGGCGCGGCGCCGCAATCAGCCTAGCGATAGGTACGCACGCCGAAGTAGTACACACGCGGCGTTCCCGGGCTCAGCGTGCGGGGGTTGGACAGCCCGAGCCCGGGCGGTAGCGCGGCCAGTGGCGTGAAGTTGCCGTAGGTGTAGTAGGTCCGGTCGAAAAGGTTGTCCACGCCGGCAAAGAGCTGCAGCGAGGCGCGCAGCGCCCAGGCGAGGTGCAGGTCCACGAGCGTGTAGGAGGGTAAAGGCGGTTCCTGGTTCGACTGGTCACCCGCGAGAAACTGCGAGCCGGTGTAGCGCAGATCCATCCCCAGGCTGAGCCCGCGGGCACTCTCGTACTCCAGGTCCGTGGTCACCCGATCGCGCGGGGACAGGGGCAGGCGGGCGCCGGCCGGGACGAAAATGTTGCCCTGAGCGTCGGCGGCGGGACTGTTGGAAGGAAGCGTCAGCCCGTGGCGGAACGTCGCCTCGACACGGGCATACCCGAAGGTCGCGCGCCACGGCGCCCGCTGCCATGTGAGGCCGAGCTCGAGACCCTGGCGGCGCGTGCTGCCTGCGTTGGCGAAGTAACCGAACCCGTTGAGAGCAGTGGCGATCAGCAGGATGTCGTCGCTGCTCTGGGTACGAAAGAGCGTGGCAAACCAGTGGACACGCCCCTCGTCCCCCGCGAGATCCCCGCGCAGGCCGGCCTCGAGAGTGCGCGCCACGACCTGTTTCAGCGGCGGGTCCGCCACGAGGAACGCATCCAGCACGCAAGGCGCACGCGGATCGGCGCAGCTGAGTTCGCCGGCGGTCGGGGCACGGTTCGCCTCGGAGTACCCCGCGTACGCGCTCGCGCCCGTCCCCAGCCGATAGGTGACCCCCGCGCCGGGGTTGAGGCGCTCGAAGCGGTGGCTGGCGTCGAGTGCGCTGCCGCGCAGGTCGGTGAGGCGCACCTGCGCGGAATTGGCGCGCGCGCTCAGGGTCAGCGCGACCGAACGGCTGGCCTGCAGCGTGCTGGTGGCATAGATCCCGAGGTAATCCGTTGCCGCCCGCACGGCGACCGGGCCGAGAAGGGGTGGCGAGGCGCCCGGGCTCTCAGTCTGATCAATGACGAGCGGCGTGCTGATGACCGTCAGGTCCGGCCGGAGATAACCCAGGCGCGCCTCGGCGTCGTAGTGAGTGTGGCTGTCATCGACCGAGGCACCCACGGTCAGCCGGTTGTCGCGGCCCAGCACCTGGCCGGTACGGGCGAGCTGTAAGGTCACGCCGCTGGTGTCCGTCTCGGTGCGCGTCAGCGCCGTCTGCCCTGGCGTAGCTCCGCCGGGCAGCACGCTCGTCGGAACCGCGGCGCCCTGCGCATCGTAGAGCAGGTCCGCCGGGTAGTGCAGCGCACCGCCCAGACAGAAGTAGGCGGTGTCGTTCGCGCACACCGTGACATCGCTCGCGTTCCCGTCGATGAGATGCTGGATCAGGTGCCGGTAGTACACGCTGGCGGACAGCGTCAGATGCGGCGCCAGCGGAATGAAGGAGCTCAGCTGCAGCAGCTGCGCCGCGTTCTGCGTCTGCTGGGGCCCGGTGAAGACCGCGGCGGGGTCCGCGGCCAGGCGCTGGACCGGAGTCGGACCAAGACCGTGCAGGTCATTGTCCGCGAGCGCGAATGAGAGATGCCAGCGCTGGGTATCGCCTTCGTATCCCAGGTCCGCGTAGCCCTGTCGCAGGTGCGTCGGGGAGCGCTCGCGGAAGCCCTGGTCGGAGACGCCCCCGGCGCCCGCGTAGAGCGCCCATCCTGCGCGGCGCGCACCGTAGGCGGCGTAACCGCTGAGATCGCCGAAGCGCCCGTACGAGATCTGCGCGTCGGGGCCGGGCGCGGTGAATCCGTTTTTCATGTCGAGTGTTACCGCGCCACCGAGTGCGTTGAGGCCGAACACCGGGTTATTGCTCTGCACCGTGAAGCGCTGCACGGCGAACTGCGGCACGAGGTCCCAGTTGACCGCATCCCCGAAGGTCTCGTTGATCCGCACGCCGTTCTGGTAGACCGCGAGCCCTTCAGCTACCCCCGAGATCGGAGACGCCTCGAACCCGCGGTACACGAAGTCGCTCTGGTACGGGCTGCCCTGCTGTTCGTTGAAGTTGAGACTCGCCAGGCGCCGCGCCGCGGCACTGGGTAAGGGATCCCCGCGGTGGTTGGGATCAAGCTCCGCCGTCGTGAGCGTCTGCACGTTGGAGGCGATGGTGTCCGCCTGCGCGGGGTCCCCGAGCGGGGTCGTCCCCACCACCACAACCTGCGGCACGGTTTCCGCCGCCGCGCAGCTCAGGTGCGGCAGGAGCGCGGTCGCCAGGGCGCCGATGAGGCGCACGGCGCCGAGCGCGGCCGCCACGGCCGACCAAGAGGGGATCCGGGATGTCACCCGCTGATTCTAGGGGAAGCGCGGGTGAGCTCAGGCGCGCGGTTGCGCGAACAGCTGCACCC
>JAFAPI010000137.1 GCA_019247195.1 Gammaproteobacteria bacterium | reverse complement strand
TTCGAGAGCGTCGCACAGGCCCTCGCAGCGCACGACAGTCCCGGTTATCAGGCGGCGCTGCGGGCATTGGGCGCGGCCGCCGAGCGCGACCTGCGCATCGTCGAAGGCACCGAGTGAGCGCGCCTTCGTCGCAGCGGTGACTCCCGTGATCCGTATCCGCGAGATCGACCATCTGGTGCTGCGAGTCCGCGACCTCGAGCGCATGCTGCGCTTCTACTGCGACGTACTCGGCTGCACCGTCGAGCGGCGCGACGATGGGCTCGGGCTCGTGCAGCTGCGCGCCGGCCGCTCGCTCATCGATCTGGTGACGGTGGAGGGGGAGCTGGGTCGGACAGGCGGCGCAGCCCCGGGTGCGACTGCGCGCAATCTGGATCACTTCTGCGTGCGCATCGATCCGTTTGATCCGGGGGCCATCCGTACCTATCTCGCCCGCCAGGGGGTGGCGGCCGGAGAGCTCGCGTCGCGCTACGGGGCTGAAGGCGCGGGGCCTTCCCTGTACCTGGCGGACCCCGAGGGCAACACCGTGGAGCTCAAGGGACCGCCGGCCGCGGCCGGGGCCTGAGGGGATACTCACATACACGCACTCATCTTCGATCTCGATGGCACGCTGGTCGACACGGTCTACGCCCATGTCTTTGCCTGGCAACGGACCTTCGCCGAGTCGAACATGGCGATCGACGCGTGGCGGATCCACCGCCGCATCGGCATGAGCGGCGGGCTTTTCGCGCGCGCGGCCGGACGCGAGCTTGGTCACACCTTGGCGCCCGAGGAGACGCGGCGCCTGGAGGCGCGGCATGGCGAGATCTTCGCCGAGCTGCTGCCCGAGCGCCGTGCCCTGCCGGGAGCCCCCGAGCTGCTCGCGTACCTCTCCCGGGCAGGCATCCCCTATGGCATCGCCACCTCGGGACGGCGCCCGGAGATCGACGCTTCGCTGCGCGCGGTGGGAATCGGACCCGCCACGGTGGTCATCGAGCGCGGGGACGTGGAGCGGGCCAAGCCGGAGCCGGATCTCTTCCTCGCCTGTCAACGGCGACTCGGCGTGGAAGCCCGCGACTGCTACGTGGTCGGCGATGCGGTATGGGACGTGCTCGCGGCGCGGCGCGCCGGGATGCTCAGCATCGGATTGCTGACCGGGGGGTACGGCGAGGACGAGCTCCATCGCGCGGGCGCTTTTCAGGTCTATCGCGATACGAGCGAGCTGCACCGGGTGCTCGATGACCTGGGCTTGCTGCCGTGAGGGCGTTGCCGGGCACCTGTGTCGCAGGACCTCGGGCTCCGAGCGGTCTCTCCTATTGTGACCGAGCGCGCGGCGTGGACCCCCGGCCCGGGCGCATCATCTGACCATGCGACTGCACGCCGCCCTCGCCCTGCTGGTACTTCTCGCGCTGTGCGCCTTCGCGACCGAGGCCGACGCACCCTTCGCCTCCCTGGCGGTGGGCAAGGACTCGTGCAGCAAGACCACCGCGACCGCCCAGGCTGGGCCGTACGGCGTGCGGCTCGCGGAGTTCATGCGAGTCACCTGTGAACTCGACGACGCACTGCGCTGGGCGGACCAGGATTCCCAGGATTCGGTTATCCGCTGGAGCGAGCGACTGCGTCCAGCCGCCCACTAGGCGCCGGCTACTCGGCGTTCTGCACCTGCTCGCGCATTTGCTCGATGATGACCTTCATGTCCACCGCGGTACGGGTGGTCTCCAGGTCCTGGGATTTCGACGACAGGGTATTGGCCTCACGGTTCAATTCCTGCATCAGAAAGTCGAGTCGACGCCCGGCGGGTTCGTTGCCGGCGATGACGCGGCGCACCTCGGTAATGTGACCACCCAGGCGCTCGATCTCCTCGTCCACGTCGAGCCGCTGTAACAGGACCGCAACCTCCTGCTCGAGCCGTTCCGGATCGACGCTGGTAGTGAGCTCGCCGACCCGCTCCGCGAGACGGGCGCGCAGACGTGCGTGCACTTCGGGCAATCGCGCCCGCACGTCCTGGACCAGCGCCTCGAGCGCGGTGCAGCGCTGCTCGAGCAGTTCGCGCAGTCGCTCGCCCTCGCGCGCCCGTGCGGCGCTCAGCTCCGCGAGGGTCGCGCTGAAGACGGTGTCCGCGGCGGCGAGCAGGGCCTCGCCCCCCACGCCTTCCTCGCGCAGCACGCCAGGCCAGCGCAGCACATCAAGAGCGTCAACCAACGGCGGCTCGGGGAGCGCATTGCGTACGATCTCGATGGCGCTGAGCAAGCGCTCGAGCGCCGCGCCATCCAGGGTCAGCGCCCCGTCCCCGCCCGCCGGCCGCCGGTAGCTGACACTGCAGTCCACCTTGCCACGGCGCAGCGCACGGGTCAGGCGCGCGCGCAGTTCGCCTTCGGCCGCGCGCAGCTCATCCGGCAGGCGAAAACCCACCTCGAGGAACCGATGGTTGACGCTGCGCAGCTCGCACACGAGCGTGCCCCAGTTACCGCTCGCCTCGCGGCGCGCAAAGCCGGTCATGCTCGTGATCATGCTGCTGAGGAGCCCCGCGCGGTTGGGTGCACGTCGGGGCTTGTCGCGCCCCTGCCGCGCAGTGATATAAAGCGGACCCAGTCTAACAGATGGCGTGGAACGGGCCTTGCGGGTCGAGTGCGCAGAAATCACCCTCCGGGGCGGACGCGAGGAGAATCAGGATCGGGTGAGCAGCGCCGTCGCCGAGCACGCCGCACTGCTGCTGGTGGTCGATGGCATGGGCGGGCACGCCGATGGCGCGCGCGCCGCGCAGGTGACGCAGCAGGTGCTGCTCGAGGCCTTCTGGCGCACTCCTCAGCCGCTCTTCGATC
Source organism: Gammaproteobacteria bacterium (assembly GCA_019247195.1). Lineage (GTDB taxonomy): Bacteria > Pseudomonadota > Gammaproteobacteria > Steroidobacterales > Steroidobacteraceae > 13-2-20CM-66-19. Next base: position 1,957 of record JAFAPI010000137.1, on the reverse strand, counting down.
CGCTCGGCTTCCTGCATCTGAGCCTCGGCCGCGCACACGAGGAAGTCGTCAAGCTCGGCGCGCAGCTGCCCATCGAGCAGCGCCCGCGCGCCACGTGCGCCATCTGCCTCGTGCAGCAGCAGGCCAGCTGGTGGGCACACGTCGGCGATAGTCGCCTCTATCATGTGCGGCGCGGGGCGCTGCTGTCGCGCAGCCGTGATCACAGCCACGTGGAGCTGCTGCTGCGCGAGGGTTTGATCAGCGCCGAGCAGGCGCAGAATCATCCGATGCGCAATTTCGTGGAGTGCTGTCTCGGCGGCGATCCGGTGCTGCCGGAGATGTCGCTGTCGCGCCGACGCGCCGTCGAGCCCGACGACGTGCTGCTCGTGTGCAGCGACGGGCTGTGGGGGGCGCTGAAAGACGAGGAGATCGTGCAGCAGCTGGCCGGGACGGGCGAGCTGCGCAGCCAGCTACTCGCGCTCGGTGAGCTCGCGGTCGAGCGGGCCGGTGCGCTGAGCGACAACACCTCGGGCGCGGCTCTGCGCTGGCTCGGCGCCTGATGGCCCGCCCCTCCGGTCGCGCCCTCGATGAGCTGCGCCGCGTGGGCTTCACGCGCCGCCACGCCAAGCACGCCGAGGGTGCGGTGCTGGTCGAGTTCGGCGATACCCAGGTGCTGTGCACGGCGAGCGTCGAGGACAACGTTCCGCCGTTTCTGCGCGGCAAGGGGCAGGGCTGGATCACCGCCGAGTACGGCATGCTGCCGCGCGCGACCCACACCCGTACCGCGCGCGAGGCGGCACGGGGCCGCCAGAGCGGGCGCACGCAGGAGATCCAACGGCTGATCGGCCGCTCGTTGCGGGCAGTGGCCGACCTGCGTGCGCTCGGAGAGCGCACGGTCACGGTGGACTGTGACGTGCTGCAGGCCGACGGGGGTACGCGCACGGCCTCGATCACCGGCGGCTACGTCGCCCTCGCCGAGGCCTGTGCGCAGCTGGTGCGCCGGCGGCTGATCGTCGCGAGCCCCCTGCACGGTCAGGTGGCGGCGGTCTCGGTCGGCATCTGCGGCGGCGTCCCGGTGCTAGACCTGGACTACGACGAGGACTCCCAGGCCGAGACCGACATGAACGTGGTGATGAACAACGGCGGCGCCTTCGTCGAGCTGCAGGGCACGGCCGAGGGCCATGCCTTCCGTCGCCACGAGCTGGACGCGATGCTGAACCTCGCCGCGCGCGGCATCGACACGCTGTTCTCGCTGCAGGCGCGCGCCCTGCAGCAGCCGTGACCCGGCTCGTCGTCGCGAGCGCCAACCCCGGCAAGCTGCGCGAGTTCGCGGCCCTGCTGGCACCCTTTGCTCTGGAGCCGGTGCCGCAGGCCGCCCTCGGCATCACCTCGGTCGCGGAGACCGGCACGACCTTCGAAGCCAACGCGCTGCTCAAAGCGCGCCACGCCGCCGCCTGCGCGCACCTGCCGGCGCTCGCCGATGACTCTGGCCTCGAGGTGGATGCGCTCGGCGGGGCACCCGGGGTGTATTCCGCGCGCTATGCCGGCGCGACGGCAAGCGATGTGGACAACCTGGCACGGCTGCTGCGGGCACTGGTGGGAGTGCCGGAATCGGCGCGCACTGCCCGCTATCAATGCGTGATCGCCTTCGTCCGCGGCGGTGAGGATCCGCAGCCCCTGCTCGCGCGGGGCACCTGGGAGGGACGCATCGCCTCCGCAGCCGCAGGCACCGGGGGCTTCGGCTACGACCCCGTCTTCGTGCCGGCGCAGGAGAGCTGCACCGCCGCGCAGCTGGGCGCGGCGCGCAAGAACCTCCTCAGCCATCGGGGCCAGGCCCTGCGCGCCCTCATCGCCCAGCTTCCGGGCGCCGGCTATAGTCCGGCTCCATGAAGCGGGGGCGGCTGTTCGTGATTTCCGCGCCCTCCGGCGCCGGCAAGACCTCGCTGGTACGCGCGCTGCTGGCCGAGGAACCCTCGCT
>JAFAPI010000041.1 GCA_019247195.1 Gammaproteobacteria bacterium | reverse complement strand
CCAGACCCGCTTCTGGAACCCGAAGATGGCCCCTTATATCTTCGGCGAGCGTAACCGAATTCATATCATCAATCTCGAGAAGACCCAGCCGCTGTTTGCACAGGCTGCGGACTTCGTCAAAGGCATCGTCGCCGACGGCGGCACCGTGCTCTTTGTCGGTACGAAGCGCTCCGCCCGCGAGTCCGTGCAGGTGGAAGCCACTCGCGCAGGCCAGCCGTTCGTCAACCAGCGCTGGCTGGGTGGGATGCTCACGAACTTCAAGACCATCCGCCAGTCGATCAAGCGGTTGGGTGAGATCACCGAGCTGGCCGCTTCCGGCGCGCTCGACAAGCGCGGCAAGAAGGAAGCGACCCAGCTGCGGCGCGAGATGGACAAGCTCGAAAGAAGCCTCGGCGGCATCAAGAACATGGAGTCGCTGCCTGATGCGCTGTTCGTGGTCGACGTCGGTCACGAGAACATCGCCATTCACGAGGCGAAGAAGCTCGGCATACCGGTCGTGGCGATCGTCGATACCAACTGCTCGCCGGACGGCATCGATTACGTCATTCCGGGCAACGACGACGCCATGCGCGCGATCCAGCTGTACGCCACCGGCATCGCCGATGCGGTTCTCGAGGGCAAGGAGTCCGTGCCACAGGTGGCGGTCGGTGAGGATGAGTTCGTCGAGCTCGATGAGGCGGGCAATCCCCGCAAGAAGAGCCCGCGCGGCCGCGGGCAGCGACCGCAGCCGGCAGTGCGCAAGAAGGCCCCGGCGCGGCGCCGGTTGCCGGCCGCGGCGCAGGCCCCGCCGGTCGCCGAGGCCGCCCCCGTGCTCGAGGATGAGGACCTCGAGGGTGAGGAGGCCGAGGGCGCAGCGGTCGCAGCCGGCAGCGTCCCCGCGCCGGCGGCGGTGGCGAGACGCCCGGCTGGCGGCACGACACGGCGCAAAGGACGCGGCGGCGGCGACGCCGAGGCCAGTTAACTGAGGGATCCTCGCGCCATGAACATTACAGCTGATGCAGTGAAGCAGCTCCGCGAGCGCACCGGCGCGGGGATGATGGAGTGCAAGAAGGCACTCGTCGAAACCAAGGGTGACCTGGATGCCGCGGCGGAGCTCATGCGCAAGCAGGGCCTCGCCAAGGCGGATAAGAAGGCCACGCGCGTAGCCGCCGAGGGCGTCATCGTCATCGCGCGCGACAGCGAGCGGCGGGTGGCCGCGCTGGCCGAGATCAACTGTGAGACCGATTTTGTCGCCCGCGAGCAGGACTTCCGCGCCTTTGCCCAGGCGGTGGCCGAGTGCGCGCTGCGCGAGCGGCCGGCGGATCTGGCGGCCCTGAGTGCGAGCCTGCTGCCCGGCGGGGAGAGCGTCGAGGAGCGCCGCCGCGCGCTGGTGGCGAAGATCGGCGAGAACATCAGTGTCCGCCGCTGCGTCGTGCTCGAGGCGCCCCAGCATCTGGGGGCTTATCTGCACGGTACGCGCATCGGAGCGCTGGTCGCACTGCAGGGTGGCAGTGCCGAGCTGGCGCACGACCTGGCCATGCACGTGGCGGCGAGCAATCCCCGCTATCGCACGGTTGCGGATGTGCCCGCGGAGGTCCTCGAGAAAGAGCGTGCCATCCTCGCCGAGCAGGCCGCGGGGGAGGGTAAGCCGCCGGAGATCGTCGCCAAGATGGTCGAGGGGCGGCTGCGCAAGTCACTCGCCGAGATCACTCTCGCCGGCCAGCCCTTCGTGAAGGACCCGGACGTGACGATCGAGAAGCTGTTGCGCGGCGCGCAGGCGCAGGTGCTCGCCTTCGAGCGTTTCGAGGTGGGCGCCGGTATCGAGAAGAAACAGGACGACTTCGTGGCCGAGGTCATGGCGCAGGTGAAGAGCGCCGGACCTGCGGTGCGGCACTGACCGTACGTCGCGCGCGCCGGCCCGGGAGATGACCCCGCCGCGTGCGGGGTTTTTTCCATCGGTGGAGGTTGAGATGACGCAGGACAAAGCCGGTTACGCCCGAATCCTCGTGAAGCTCTCCGGCGAGGCGCTGATGGGCTCGGGCGACTACGGCATCGACCCCGCGGTGATCAAGCGCATCGCGGGCGAGCTGCAGGAGATCCGCGCCATGGAAGTGCAGGTGGCGGTGGTGATCGGCGGCGGCAACATCTTCCGCGGCGCGGGCCTGGCGCGCGCCGGGATGGATCGCGTCGCGGCCGACCATATGGGCATGCTGGCCACGGTGATGAACGCGCTCGCCATGCAGGATGCGCTCGAGGCGCTCGGCCTGCACGCGCGCGTCATGTCGGCGATCCGCATTAACGAGGTCTGCGAGGACTACATCCGGCGCCGCGCGGTGCGCCACTTGGAGAAGGGCCGGGTGGTGATCTTCGCCGCCGGCACGGGCAACCCCTTCTTCACCACTGACACCGCCGCCGCGCTGCGCGCTATCGAGATCAGCGCCGACATCCTGCTCAAGGCCACCAAGGTGGACGGGGTCTATTCGGACGACCCGGCCCGCAACCCGCAGGCGGTGCACTACGCCCATCTCACCTTCGATAAGGTGCTGAACGACAAGCTCAACGTCATGGACGCCACCGCGATCGTGATGTGCCGCGACAATCACTTGCCTTTGCGGGTGTTCAATCTCAACAATTCCGGGGACCTGACCCGCATCGTGCGCGGCGAGGCCGTCGGCACTGCCGTCACCTTCGACTGAGCCGGTCGCGCGCAAGGAGACGAACCGATGCTCGAGGACCTGAAGAAAGACGCGCGCGAGCGCATGAGCAAGTGCGTCCATACCTTCCAGGGCGGCCTGAAGAAGCTGCGCACCGGGCGCGCCCACCCGAGCCTGATCGAGCACCTGAAGGTGGACTACTACGGCTCCGAGGTGCCGCTGCAGCAGGTAGCGAGCATCGCCGTCGAGGAAGGTCGCACGCTCGTCATCTCGCCCTGGGAGAAGAGCGTGGTGCAGGCGATCGAGAAGGCGATCTTCAAGTCCGACCTTGGCCTGACTCCAATGACCGCCGGCACGGTGATCCGCATCCCGATGCCACCGCTCACCGAGGAGCGGCGGCGCGAGATCACCAAGGTGCTGCGCCACGATGCCGAGAATGCCCGCGTCGCCGTGCGCAACGTGCGTCGCGACGTGATGAACGACATCAAGGAGCTGCTCAAGGAAAAGCTCGTCTCGCAGGATGACGAGCGCCGCGCCGAGGCCGAGGTGCAGAAACTCACCGACAAGCACGTGGCCGACATCGACTCCCTGCTCGCTGCCAAAGAAAAAGAGGTCATGCAGGTCTGATGCCCGCCGCGGCCCCGCCGGTCCTGCCCCGACACGTCGCGATCACCATGGACGGCAATGGCCGCTGGGCCGCGGCACGCGCGCTGCCCCGCATCGCCGGCCACCGCGCGGGCCTCAAGCCGGTGCGGATGTGCATCGAGGCCTGCGCGGCACGCGCGATCGAAGCGCTGACCCTGTTCGCCTTCTCCAGCGAGAACTGGGGACGCCCGGCGGCCGAGGTCGGCAAGCTGATGGGGCTGTTTCTCGAATCGCTGGAGAAGGAAATCGACGAGCTGCACGCAAAGGACGTGCGGGTGCGCTTCGTCGGCGCTCGCGAGCGCATTGGCGCGGGGCTGCGCCAGCGCATCGAGGCCGCCGAGCAGCGCACCGGCGGCAACAGCGGGCTGTGCCTGCAGATCGCCATGAGTTACGGCGGCCGCTGGGACATCGTGCAGGCCGCGCGCCGGCTCGCCGCCGCGTGTGTGAACGGTCGGCTGCGGGCCGAGGAGATCACCGAGACGAGCTTTGGCGAGGCGCTGGCGCTCGCCGGACTGCCGCCCCCTGATCTGCTGATCCGCACCGGCGGCGAGCAGCGCCTCTCGAATTTCCTGCTCTGGGACGCCGCCTATTCGGAGCTGTTCTTCACCCCCACGCTGTGGCCGGATTTCGCCCTCAGCGACTTCCGGGCGGCACTGGATTTCTTCGCCGCCCGCGAGCGGCGCTTCGGCAAGACTAAGTCGCAGCGCGCCTCGTGAGCGATACCCTCAAGAAGCGCATCGTCACCGCGGTGGTGCTCGCGCTGGCATTGCTCCTGATCCTGCTCGGGCTGCCGCCCCTGGCCACGGTCGTCGCGCTGTCGGTGATCGTGCTCCTGGGGGCATGGGAGTGGTCTGCCTTCCTGCGCCTGCCGGATTTCGCCGCCCGCCTCGGGTACGTCGTGCTGATCGGCGCCACCCTCGCCGGGGCATGGTGGCTCTCGCGCCGCGCGGACTCGCACAACCTGGTCCTGCTGGTGGCGCTGCTGTGGTGGCTGGTGGCGCTCCTATGGGTCGCCACCGCGCCGCGGCGCGTGACCCGCCTCAGCGCCGGCGCGGCCGGCGTGCTCGCGCTCGTGCCCGCCTGGGTCGCGCTGGTCCGGCTGCGCCTCACGGTGCCCGATGGCGATCAGTGGGTGCTGTTCGCGCTGCTCTTGGTGTGGATGGCCGATATCGGCGCCTATTTCGTCGGCCGGCGCTTCGGGCGACTGCGCCTCGCGCCCACGGTCTCTCCGGCCAAGACCTGGGAGGGTGTGCTCGGCGGCGTGCTGCTGAGCAGCGTGTGTGCCATCGCGGGCAGCGCCTGGTTCCGGCTGCCGCTCGGGACCTTTCTGCCGCTGTGCCTAGCGGCGGTGGGCTTCTCGATCGTGGGCGATCTGACGGAAAGCCTGCTGAAGCGCTTTGCCGGGGTAAAGGATAGCGGCACGGTTTTTCCCGGCCACGGTGGCGTCATGGATCGCTTCGACAGTATCACCGGGGCGATTCCGGTGCTGGTGCTGGGCCTGACGCTGCTCGGGGTGGTGCCGTGATCGGCGTGGCGGTACTCGGGTCCACCGGCTCGGTCGGCGAGAGCACGCTCGATGTGCTGGCGCGCCATCCGCAGCGCTTTGAGCTGGTGGCCCTCGCGGCGCACCGGAATGCGGCCAAACTCGCCCGGCAGGTGCTCACCTACCGTCCGCGCTACGCGGCACTCGCCGATGCACAGGCCTCGGCTGAGCTCGAGGGATTGCTCGGCGCGGCCGCATCGCACACGCGCATCCTGCGCGGCGTCGGGGCGCTCGAGGAACTCGCGCGGCTACCGGAGGTGCACACGGTCATGGCGGCGATCGTCGGCAGCGCGGGTCTCGCCTCGACGCTAGCCGCGGCACGCGCCGGCAAGCGTCTGCTGCTCGCCAACAAGGAATCGCTCGTGATGGCGGGCGGTCTGCTGGTCGCGGCGGTGCGCGCCTCCGGCGCGACGCTGCTGCCCATCGACAGCGAACACAACGCCATCTTCCAGTGTCTGCCGCCCGGGGGCCGCGCGGGCGAGACGCCACCGGGACTGAAGCGCGTGATCCTCACCGCCTCCGGTGGCCCATTCCGCGACCTGCCGCGCGAGGCGTTGGCGGGGGTCACGCCCGAGGCCGCCTGCGCCCATCCCAACTGGGTCATGGGCCGCAAGATCTCGGTCGACTCCGCCACCTTGATGAACAAGGGGCTGGAGCTCATCGAGGCCTGTGTGCTCTTTGGGCTTACCCCCGCACAGGTGGACATTCTCGTGCACCCGCAGAGCATCGTGCACTCGCTGGTCGAGTACGTGGACGGCTCGGTGCTGGCGCAGCTCGGCGCTCCCGACATGCGCACCCCGATCGCGCACGCCCTGGCCTGGCCCGCGCGCATGGACTCCGGTGTAGAATTCCTCGATCTGCTCAAAGCCGCGCGCCTGGATTTCCAGGCGCCGGATCTGGACAAGTTCCGCTGCCTGGCGCTGGCGCAAGCGGCTGCCCGGGCCGGTGGGTCGCATCCGGTGCTGCTCAACGCCGCCAACGAGGTCGCCGTACAGGCCTTCCTGGAGCGGCGATTGAACTTTACCGGCATCCCGGCGGTCATTGAGACCGTGGTGCAGCACGGCACGGGGGGCCAGAGTGGCGGGCTGGACGAGGTGCTCGCAGCCGACGCCGAGGGCAGGGCCCGCGCCCATGAGCGGATCCTCGGGATGACAAAAAGTGCATCGGTGAAGGGCGCTCACGCATGAGTCTCCTCTGGTACCTGCTGTGGTTCGTGATCGCCGTCGGCCTGCTCGTGACCGTGCACGAGTTCGGGCATTTCTGGGTGGCCCGGCGGCTCGGCTTCAAGGTGCTGCGCTTCTCGGTCGGCTTCGGCCGCCCGCTCCTGAAGCGCGTGGCCGGCCCCGACCGGGTCGAGTACGTGGTCGGAGCACTGCCGCTCGGCGGCTACGTGAAGCTGCTCGATGAGCGTGAGGGGCCGGTCGCCGCGTCCGAGCTGTCACGCTCCTTCACCCGCCGCCCCTCCTGGCAGCGCATCGCGGTGCTGCTCGCAGGTCCGCTGTTCAACATTCTGTTCGCGGTGCTCGTGCTGTGGGTGATGCTGTGGATCAACGGCGTTAACGAGCTGCGACCCGTGATCGGCGAGGTCGCGGCCGGCTCGCTGGCGGCGCAGGCCGGTCTGCGCGCCAATGACGAGATCATCGCCATGGACGGTACGCCGGTGCATGCGCAGCGCGACGTCAGCCTGGGCCTGCTCGATGCGATGAGTTCGCGCGGCGTGATCAGTTTCGGCGTGCGCGGCAGCGGCGGGGACGCCCGCACGGTGACCCTGAGCGTCCCGGACGCGCAGCAGCGCCACCGCCTCACCGAGCCGGCGGAGCTGTTCCGCGGCCTGGGCTTCCAGTTCGGACCGCCGATGCCGCCGGTGCTCGGCACGGTCGAGCCCGGCAAGCCCGCGGCGCGCGCCGGCCTGCTCAGCGGGGACCGCATCCTCGCCATCGACGGGGTGCGCATCAGCACCTTCACCGAACTCGCCGACTACATCAACGCCCGACCGGGTGCGCACGCGCGCATCGATTACGAGCGCGGCGGCGTGCGTCACAGCACGGAGCTGCAGGTGGCGGCGGACGGAGCGGTCGGCAAGCCGGTGGGCCGGATCTACATCCACAACCCGACCAGCATCAAGATCCCCGACAGCTTCATCTCCCACCGCGCACTCGGCCCCGTGGCCGCCCTCGGGCACGCCGCTGCCGAGGCGTGGAGCATGACGGAGCTCCAGGCGCGGCTTTTCTGGCGCATGATCCTCGGCCGCGTGTCGGTCAAGAACCTGAGCGGCCCGCTGTCGATCGCACAGTTTGCCGGCGAATCCGCTGAGGCGGGCGCGGCGGCCTTCCTCGGCATGCTGGTGCTGCTGTCGCTGTCCCTCGGCTTCCTCAATCTCCTGCCCATTCCCATCCTCGATGGCGGGCAGATCCTCTTTCAGCTGGTGGAGTGGCTGAAGGGGAGCCCCTTATCCGAGCGCGCGCAGGCTTTCGGCCAGCAGGTGGGGATCGGGCTGCTCATCCTGCTGATGAGCGTGGCTCTCTACAACGACATCGCGCGGCAGTTCAGTTGAGCGGCACACACAGACGCGAACGCTCGACGCGGCGGGGTATGCCGCACCGCGACCGCGACCGCTAAGAAAGCAACAGTGCAGCGACTTGTCACGGGCGCCGCGGGCGCGCAGGGAGGGATGTGGGCTGGCGGCCGGCGCGGCGCGGCCTGGCTGTGTGCCTGCGCGGTCGCGCTGGCGCTGCGCGGTGCGCCCCTGCCCGCGCAGGAGAGCGCCGCGCCGGTGGCGGACTTCACCGTCGGCGACATCCGCGTCGAGGGGCTGCAGCGCGTCTCCGAGGGCACGGTCTACAACTACCTGCCGGTGAACATCGGCGATCACCTCACGCCGCAGCGCGTCCGCGAGGCGATCCGTGCGCTGTATGCGACCGGGTTCTTCCGCGACGTGCAGCTGCGTCGCGATGGCAGCACGCTGGTCGTGGTGGTGCTCGAGCGCCCCTCGATCGAGAGCTTCGAGATCACCGGCAACAAGGACATCAAGACCGAGGATCTGCAGAAGTCGCTGCGCGGGGTCGGACTCGCCACCGGCAAGACTTTCGACCGTTCGGTGCTGGAGGACGTGACGCAGTACCTGACCGATCAGTACTTCGCGCGCGGCAAGTACGGGGTGCGCATCGACACCAAGGTGGAGGAGGAGTCGGGCAACCGCGTCAAGATCAAGATCGACATCAAGGAAGGCTCGCGCGCCAAGATCCGCGCCATCAACGTGGTCGGCAACACCAAGTTCCGCGACAAGGACATCCTCGAGACCCTGGAGCTGAAGACCCCCAACTGGCTGTCCTGGTACAAGCAGGACGACCGTTACTCGCGCGAGTCGCTGCAGGGCGATCTGGAGAAGATCCGTAACTACTACATGGATCGAGGCTACGCCAACTTCCAGCTTTTCATTTCTAAGGATGCGGTCACCACCGAGAAGGAAGACATCTTCATCACGGTCAACATCGACCCGGGTGAGGTGTACAAGGTCTCGACCATCAAACTGGCCGGCACCTTCGTCGTCCCGCAGGCCGAGCTCGAGCGTCTCGAGGATGTCCTTGTCGCGGAACTTGGTGTTGCCGACCACGTTGATCTCGCGGATCTTGGCGCGCGAGCCCTCCTTGATGTCGATCTTGATCTTGACGCGGTTGCCCGACTCCTCCTCGACCTTGGTGTCGATGCGCACCCCGTACTTGCCACGCGCGAAGTACTGGTCGGTGAGGTACTG
>JAFAPI010000035.1 GCA_019247195.1 Gammaproteobacteria bacterium | reverse complement strand
CGCCGCGGCGGCACGGCTGCCGACGGCGATCGAGCTGCAGCTCGCCCGCCTCGTCGACGCCGCGCCCGAGGGCGATGAGTGGCTGCACGAAGTGAAGTTCGACGGCTACCGGGTGCTCATCTGGAAGGGGTCGGAGGGGGTGCGCATCCGCTCGCGCGGTGAGCAGGACTGGACCGACAAGCTCCCCGAAACCGTGCGCGCCGCGCAGCAGCTGCCGTGCGCGAGCGCGGTGCTCGACGGAGAGCTCGTCACCCTCGATGCCGCCGGCGTCAGCAGCTTCGGCAAGCTGCAGCAGCGCTTCGGGAGCGATGAGCGTGCGCTGCGCGTGATGGTGTTCGACCTGCTGTGGCTCGAGGGGACCGACCTGCGGCCCCTGCCCCAGCGCGAGCGCAGCGCAAGGCTCGCGGCCCTCATGGCGCGCGCCAAGGCGCCGCTGCAGCTCACCGCCTACACGGTCGGGGACGGCCCGCGGGCGGCGCGCGAGGCCTGCGCGCATGGCCTCGAGGGCATCATCTGCAAGGCCGCGGACGCGCCCTACGCCGGGGGCCGCTCGGGGAACTGGCTCAAGGTCAAATGCACCGCCTCCGATGAGTTCGCGATCCTCGCCTACACGAGCGGCCAGGGCGCGCGCGAGGCGCTCGGCTCGCTCGTCCTCGGCACCCCCGCAGGCGCAGGGCGCTGGCGCTACATGGGCCGGGTCGGCACCGGCTTCAACGACCGCACCATCGAGGATCTCCTGAAGCGCCTCGAGCGCAGCGCCGGGCCGCCGAGCCTCGTCAACCCGCCGAGCCGCGCGCAGCTGCGCTACGCCACGCCGCACTGGGTGCGGCCGAGGTTCGTGGTGGAGGTCGAGTTCCGCGGCTACACCGAGGAGGGCCTGCTGCGGCAGGCCTCGCTCAAGGGCGTGCGCGCGGACCGCAGCGTCGACTCCCTCAAACCCGCGCGGCGCGATCACGCCCGGGTCGGCGCGCCGAAGCGCCGGGGCCGTTGATGGGCGCGCGCCGCAAGCCGCCCGCGGCGGCCGCCCCGTTCCGCATCACGCACCCCGAGCGCGTGGTGTTCAAGGACCCCACCGTCACCAAGGGCGAGCTCGCCGCCTTCTACCAGCGCATCGCCGCGCACCTCCTGCCCGATCTCATCGGGCGCCCCGTCATGCTCATGCGCTGCCCGGCCGGCGGCGCCGGTGAGTGCTTCTTCCAGAAGCACCGCTCGCCCGGCTTCCCCGCCGCGGTGCACGAGGTCAACGACACCAAGGACCGACAACGCTGGCTGTACATCGAGGACCTGGCGGGACTCATGGGGCTGGTGCAGATGAACGCGCTGGAGTTCCACGTCTGGGGCAGCACGGTGGCGAACCTCGAGCGCGCGGACCGGCTGGTGATCGACCTCGACCCGGGTCCCGGGGTCGCCTGGAAGAGCGTCATCGAGACGGCGCTCGCGCTGCGCGCGCGGCTCCAGGCCGCGAAGCTTCAGTCCTTCGTGCGCACCACGGGCGGCAAGGGACTGCACGTCGTCATACCCGTGCGGCCCGCCTGCGACTGGGAGCGCGCCCGCGCCTTCTCGCGCGCGCTCGCCGAGTCGCTGGTACGCGAGCAGCCCACGCGCTACCTGTCGGTGGCCACCAAGGCCGAGCGCACCGGCAAGATCTTCATCGACTACCTGCGTAACGGCCGCGGCGCGACCGCGGTGTGCTCCTACTCGCTGCGCAACCGCCCGGGCGCCCCCATCGCCACCCCGCTCACCTGGGAGGAGCTGCCGCGGCTGCGCAGCGGCGACCAGTTCGGCTATGCGAACATCGAGCGCCGTCTCGCCCGGCTGCCGCGCGACCCGTGGGCGGGGATCGACACGCTCCGCCAGTCGCTGCCGAAGCCAAAGGCCTGAGCGTGGCCGCGCGGCACCCGCAGGTCCGCTCCGCACCGGCACGCGTCCACGGGGCCGTGCCGCGCGAGACCCGCCCCGAGCCCGGCCAGGGCGACTCGCCCAAGCCGGTCCTCTATGTCGCCCTCCTCTGCAACGCGGCCATCGCGGCCGCGAAGTTCGTCGCCGCGCTCGTGACCGGCAGCGCGGCGATGCTCGCCGAGGGCGTGCACTCGAGCGTCGACATCGGCAACCAGGTGCTGCTGCTCTACGGGATCCGGCGCTCGCGCCGGCCGCCGGATGCGCAGTTCCCCTTCGGCTACGGCAAGGAGGTCTACTTCTGGACCTTCGTCGTCGCGATCCAGCTCTTCACCGTCGGCGCCGGCGTCGCGCTCGCGCGCGGGGTCCTCCAGCTCCTGCACCCGCGCCCGCTCGAGCACCTGCTGGCCAACTACGTGGTGCTCGCCGTCTCCCTGCTGTTCGAGGGGGGAAGCTGGCTGTTCGCCGTCAAGGAGTTCGGGCGCACCAAGGGCCGGCGCACCTACCTGCAGGCGGTGCGCGCCGGCAAGGACCCCTCGCGCTTCATGGTGCTGTTCGAGGACTCGGCCGCGCTGCTCGGGCTGTTCTTCGCGGCGGCCGGCCTCGCCGCCGGGCAGCTCACCGGTCGCGCGGAGTTCGACGGCGTGGCCTCGATCCTGGTCGGGCTGGTGCTCGCGGTGACCGCGGCCTGGCTCGCCTACGAGACCAAGGGGCTGCTGATCGGCGAGAGCGCCAGCGCCGAGGTGGTGGCCGACATCAAGAGCGTCGCCAACGCGATCCGCGGCATCCGCGAGGTGTGCGAGGTGCTCTCGATGCACGTCGGCCCGCAGTTCATCCTCGTGGCGATCGCGCTGGAGCTGGACACGGACGATCCGCGCCAGCGCGAGCGGGCGATCGATGAGCTCGATGCGACGCTCAAGCGGCGGCACCCGCGGATCCGGCGGGTGTTCGTGCGCGTGCGACATCCGGAGGAAGCGGACTGAGGTCCAAAGGAGAGGATCATGGCGAGCGAACGACAGCGGGCATCGGCCCGCGCCAACATCCGCAAGGCCGCATCGGCGGCGCGCCGCAAGAAGACGATCGCGCACCTGCCGAAGTCGGTGCGTACCGCGCTCGGCAAGCGTGGCGCGCAGGTGGCGCGGCAGAAGCGCGCGCGCCGCGGCCGCGCATGAGCCCTTAGCGCAAACTGTGACCGGGTTCTGTGACGGGCGTGGCGCTTCGCGCGCCGGCGCCCGCCGCGCCGGCTCGCCTGCGCTACGGTAGAGCCCCGTCGCCTGCTCGAGAGGGAGCCCCGTGGGGGATCCGCGCCCGAAACCCGGTCCAGCGCCCATCGCGCCACCCGCGTCCGCGGCGCCCGCGCGCCCGGGCATCGTCCGCGATCCCACGCACGCCACCGGCCGGGTGGCGCGCGATGAGCGCGGCAACGCAGTGTGGGA
>JAFAPI010000079.1 GCA_019247195.1 Gammaproteobacteria bacterium | reverse complement strand
GTATGGCGCTGGCGGTTGATCGCGTCCCGCAGGCTTTGCGCCGCCGCCCGCGCGGCGTCGGCAAACTCGGGCCCCTCGCCTGCGTAGAGAATGGCGCGGGAGGAGCTGATGAGCAGTCCGGTCCCGCTGGCTGTCTGCCCGCGCTTGACCACCTGCGCCACCTCACCGCCCTGCGCACCGACCCCCGGAACGAGGAACGGCATCCCGCTTGCGATCTCGCGCACCTCCGCGAGCTCCTGCGGGTAAGTGGCGCCGACGACGAGCCCGCAGTTTCCTCGTCCATTCCAGTGCCGCTCGGCCAGCTCGGCCACGACCCGATAGAGCGGCCGGCCTTCGACCGGCAGATCCTGCAGGTCGCGCGCGCCCGGATTGGAGGTGCGGCACAGGACGAACACACCCTTCGATTCGTACTCCAGGAAGGGTTCGAGCGAGTCGAACCCCAGGTAGGGATTCACGGTCACCGCGTCCGCCTTGTAGCGCTCGAAGGCCTCGATGGCGTAGCGCTTTGCCGTGTGCCCAACGTCGCCGCGCTTGGCATCGAGGATCACCGGCAGGGCCGGATAGCGCGTGCGCACGTACTCGATGGTGCGCTCGAGCTGGTCCTCGGCCTCGTAGGCGGCATAGTGCGCGAACTGGGGCTTGTAAGCGCACACCAGGTCCGCGGTGGCATCGATGATCGCCTTGTTGAAGTGAAAGATCGGTGAGGCGCCGGCGCTCATGTGCCGGGGAAACCGCTCGATCTCCGGATCGAGGCCGACGCACACCAGCGAGTCGTGCTGCCGCCAGGCCTCGGCGAGCTGGGCGACGAAGGGACTCACGCGACCTCGGCCCGCGCGCCCGCCTTCTTCAGGTGCACCATGAGAATCTGCACCGCGGCCGCGGTGACCCCCGGCACGCGCCCCGCCGCGCCGAGCGTGGCCGGGCGCGCCTCGCTCAGGCGCTGGCGCACCTCGTGGGAGAGGCCCGCCACGACGGCATAGTCGAGCCGCTCGGGGAGCGCCGTCTCTTCCTCGCGCCGCGCCCGCTCGATCGCCTGGTGCTGGCGTTCGATGTAGCCGCGATAGCGCGCGGTCACCTCCACCTGCGCGCGGATCTGCCCGGGCAGCCGCTCATCGAGCACCCCGGGCGAAGACCAGGCCGGCGCGCCGGTGAGCGCGGTGAGCTCCTCGAAGCTGACGCCGGGGCGCTCGAGCAGCTCGAGCGCGCTCACCTCGCGGCTGAGCGGCGCTCCCAGCACGCGCGCGCTCCAGTCCGGCGGGACCTGAGCGGGGCGCACCCGCAGCGCCGCCAGGCGTGCGAGCTCCGCGGCACACAGCTCGCGCTTGGCCTCGAAGAGCCGCCAGCGCTCCTCGTCGACCAGGCCGAGCCGGCGCCCGATGGGGGTGAGGCGCAAGTCCGCGTTGTCCTCGCGCAGCAGCAGCCGGTGCTCGGCGCGGCTGGTGAACATGCGATAGGGCTCGCGGGTGCCGCGCGTCACCAGATCGTCGACGAGGACACCGAGGTACCCCTCGCTGCGCGGACAGACCCACGGCGGCTCGCCCTGCACGGCGAGGGCGGCATTGAGCCCCGCGAGCAGTCCCTGGGCGGCCGCTTCCTCGTAGCCCGTGGTGCCGTTGATCTGCCCGGCAAAGAAAAGTCCCTCGAGCGCGCGGGTCTCGAGCGAGGGTCGAAGGCCGCGGGGGTCGAAGTAGTCGTACTCGATGGCGTAGCCGGGGCGGGTGAGGTGCGCCCGCTCGAAACCGCGGATGCTGCGCACGAATTCCACCTGCACCGCGTAGGGCAGGCTGGTCGAGATCCCGTTCGGGTAGACCTCGTGCGTGTAGAGGCCCTCGGGCTCGACGAAGACCGCATGGGAGGGCTTGTCCGCAAAGCGCACCACCTTGTCCTCGACGGAGGGGCAGTAGCGCGGCCCCACCCCGGTGATGCGCCCGGTGTAGAGCGGCGAGTGATCCGTGGCCGCGCGGATCAGGTCATGGGTTCGCTCATTAGTGCTGGTTATGAAACAGTTCACCTGCCTGGGATGGTCACTGGCTCTCCCTAGGAACGAGAACACGGGGACGGGCGCATCGCCCGGCTGCGCCGTCATCGCCGTCCAGTCGAGCGTGCGACCGTCCAGGCGCGGGGGGGTGCCGGTCTTGAGCCGGCCCACCCCGAGCGCCAGCTCGCGCAGCCGCGCGGCGAGTCGGTTGGAGGGGGGGTCCCCGGCGCGCCCGCCGGCGGTGCTCTCCAGCCCGACGTGGAGGCGCCCGCCGAGAAAGGTACCGACGGTCAGCACCACGGCGCGGGCGCTGAAGGCCACCCCGGAGGCGGTGACGACGCCGCGGACACGACTCCCCTCGAGGAGCAGGTCCGCGACCTCCTGCTGGAAGAGCGCGAGGTGGGGCTGCGCCTCCAGCCGGGCGCGCACCGCCTGCCGGTAGAGCTGCCGGTCCGCCTGGGCGCGCGTCGCGCGGACCGCGGGGCCCTTGCTGGCGTTGAGGGTGCGGAACTGGATACCGGCGCTGTCCGCGGCACGGGCCATCGCCCCGCCGAGCGCGTCGATCTCGCGCACCAGGTGCCCCTTGCCGATCCCACCGATCGCGGGGTTACAGCTCATCTGCCCGAGTGTCTCGATGTTCTGCGTCAGGAGCAGGGTGCGCGCGCGGCGGCGCGCGGCCGCGAGCGCGGCCTCGGTGCCGGCGTGACCGCCGCCGACGACGATGACGTCGAACTCTGCTGCAGAGGAAGGCATGTGGACCGACGGCTAAGACCGGGCGGCTATTGTAGGGCGCCGCGGCGGACCGACAACTGCCGGCCCGGGGCCACGGTACACTCCGCGCCGGCGCGTGCGGGGACGCGAGCGCCCCTTCACCCGAGGATGTGATGAGCCGTCCTGCCCGCCTCGCCGCCGCCTTGCTGGGTGCGCTCGCCGCCGGGCGCGCCCCGGGCGCGCCGCTGGCGCTGAGCGAGTGCGTGCTCGAGCACCCCCTCAAGCTCACCGCCCTGAGCGCACAGTGCGGTACCCTCGCCGTGCCCGAGGATTACGCGCAGCCCGCCGGCCGCCGGATCGCGCTGCGGATCGCGCGCCTGCCGGCCATCAGCCGCCGGCAGAACGCCGCGCCCCTCTTCGTGCTCGCAGGGGGACCGGGGCAGGGCGCCGCGGATTTCTACGTGAGCGTCGCGCCCGCGTTCGCCCGTATCCGGCGCGAGCGCGACATCGTGCTGGTGGACCAGCGCGGCACCGGCGCCTCCGGCCCGCTCAACTGCCCCGAGGACGAGGCGCAGCTCGACGAGAGCACACCCGGGGCGGTCCGCGCCCTCACCGCCCGCTGCCTCGCCGCACTCGCGCCGGGCACGCAGGTCGGCCTCTACACGACGAGCCTTGCGGTGCGGGACCTCGAGGCGGCGCGCATCGCGCTCGGCTACGAGCGGCTCGACCTGTACGGCGCCTCTTACGGGACGCGGGTGGCGCAGCATTACCTGCGCCATTACCCCTCGCGCGTGGACGCGGTCATCCTCGACGGCGTGGTGCCGGTCGAGCTCCTCATCGGCCCGGGGGCCGCGCTCGATGCGGAGGCCGCGTTGCGGCAGATCCTGGGCCGTTGCGCGGCGCAGGCCCCGTGCCGTGCGCGTTTCGACGCGGAGCGCGACTACCAGGCGGTGCGTGCCGCGCTCGCCGCGCGGGCAGTGCCGGTGCGGGCGAGCGATCCGCGCGACGGCGCGCCACGCCCGCTCGAGTTCGGGGCGGAACAACTCGCCACCGTGCTGCGCCTGGCGAGCTACGCGAGCGAGTACGCCGCGCTCCTGCCGCTGTGGCTGCATGACGCACGCGCCAGCGGCGACTACGTCCCGCTCGCCGATCAGTACCTGCTGCTCGACCAGGCGTACGGCGGCCTCGCGGTCGGCATGCACCACAGCGTGGTGTGCGCCGAGGACGTGCCCTACTACGGCCGCCTGGACCGCGGCGCACTGGCGGCGACGTACATGGGCACCCGCCAGGTCGATGCCCTCGAGGCGGTGTGTCAGGTCTGGCCGCGCGGGCCGATGGATGCGGACCTGCACGCACCCCTGCACAGTGAGGTGCCCGCGCTGCTGCTCTCCGGCGGGGCGGACCCCGTGACCCCGCCCGCCTACGCGCACCAGGCCGCCCGCGCCTTCGCCGCCGCGCAGGAGCTCGTGCTGCCGGGCTTCGGCCACGGCCAGCTCACGGTGCCGTGCGTGGATCGCCTGATGGCGCGTTTCCTCAGCGCGCCGCGGGCGCGGCTCGACGGTGAGTGCACGCGGCGCGCGCGGCCGTTGCCGTTCTTCACCTCGCTGAACGGGCCGGCACCATGATCGAGGTGCGCGGGCTGTGTAAGCGCTTCGGTCCGGTGCAGGCGGTGCGCGGGGTGAGTTTTGCGGCGGCCGACGGACGCATCACGGGATTGCTCGGCCCGAACGGCGCGGGCAAGTCGACGACCCTGCGCATGCTGTACGCCGTGTTGCGGCCGGATGCCGGTGAGGCGCTCATCGACGGGGTCAGTGCCGTGCACGCCCCGCGCCAGGCGCTGCGCGGCCTGGGCGTGCTGAGCCACGCCGCCGGCATCTACCCCAATCTCACCGCGCGCGAGAACGTGCTGTATTTCGCCGCCCTGCACGGGTTGTCGCGGGCCGCGGCGCGGCGGCGCACCGACGCGCTGCTCGAGCTGCTGGAGATGCACGATCTCGCCGGGCGGCGCGCCAAGGGATTCTCGCAGGGCGAGCGACTCAAGACCGCGCTGGCGCGCGCCCTGGTGCACGAGCCGCGCAACGTCGTGCTCGATGAGCCGACCAACGGCCTCGACGTCATGGCGGTGCGGGCGCTGCGGGCGCTGCTGCGCCGGCTGCGCGAGGCGGGGCACTGCGTGCTGTTCTCGAGCCACGTCATGCAGGAGGTGGCCGCGCTGTGTGACGAAGTGGTGGTGATCGGTGCCGGCGCGGTGCTCGCCAGCGGGACGCCCGAGGCGATCCGCGCCCGCGCCGGCTGCGCCGCGCTCGAGGACGCCTTCGTGCAGCTGATCGGCGGCCCGGCCTGATGCGGGCGCTGCTCACCGTCTTCGCCAAGGAGTTCCGCGAGAACCTGCGCGAGCGGCGCACGCTCTTCTCGGCGCTGATCTTCGGGCCGCTGCTCGCACCGGCGCTGTTCACGGCGCTGCTCGCCGCCGAGCTGCACCGCAACGCCGAGGCCGGTGAGCGCGCGCCACGGCTGGCCGTGGCACACGCCGAGCGCGCCCCCAACCTGCTCGCCTTCCTGAGGGCCGCAGGGGTGGCGGTGCAGGCGGCCGACTACGACGGGGCCGCCGCACGCGCCGCGGTGCGTGCCCACCGCGCCGACCGGGTGCTGGTGGTGAGCGAGGCGTTCGGCGCCTCCCTGGCGCGCGGCGCGCCCGCGCCGCTCGCGCTCTACGCCGACTCCTCGGACGTCGCGGCGGCCACCGACACCGAGCGGGTGCGGGCGGTGCTCGCGCAGTACGGCGCCGAGCTCGGGCGGCTGCGTCTGCTGGCGCGCGGCCTCGACCCCCTCATCGCCAGCCCGCTGGCGCTCGCCGAGCTGGACGTGTCGACGCCGACCACGCGCGCGGTGCTGGCGCTCGGCCTGCTCAGCTACTTCATGCTGCTCACGCTGCTGATGGGCGGCATGTACCTCGCCATCGACGCCACGGCCGGTGAGCGTGAGCGCGGCTCGCTCGAGCCGCTGCTCACCCTGCCCGTGCCGCGCGCGCAGCTCATCTTCGGCAAGATCCTCGCCGCCTGCGCCTACATGACGCTGTCGCTGGTCCTCACCGTGAGCGCGTTCGCGCTGCTGCTGCGCTTCACCGGCCTGGAGCGCTTCGGCATGAGCGTCGACCTCGGCGCCGCGGTGGCGGCGCGCCTGGTGCTCTACTGTCTGCCGTTTGTACCGCTGGGGGCCGCGCTGATGACGATCGTCGCCGCCTTCACCCGCACCTACCGCGAGGCGCAGACCTACCTCGGGCTGGTGCTGCTGGTGCCGACGCTGCCGCTCGCCTTCGCCAGCGCGCTCGGCCTGCGCCCCACGCTGCCCTTGATGGCCGTGCCCTCGCTCAGCCAGCACTTCCTCATCCAGAGCGTGCTGCGCGATGAGCCCCTGCCCGCCTCCTACGCCCTGTTGTCGGTGGCGAGCTCGCTCCTGATCGCGGCGCTGCTGTGGGGCATCGCCGGCAGGCTCTATCGGCGCGAGGCGCTGCTCGGCTGAGCGGCACGCAGGAAGGCGTGCAGGCCTGGCGCATGCTGCGCGGCGAGGGCGCGCGCCTCGACCTCGAAGCGGTTGCGCCAGTAGCCGCGGCGCAGGCACTCGAGGAGATAGCGCGGCACGGTGAGCGCTCCGCAGCGCCACTGCAGCAGCACGTGGGCATACTCGTGCAGCAGCAGCTGCGGATCGTTGAAGAACTGTGCGGCGCTGCCGCGCAGGTAGATGCGCTCGCGGCGCGTGGTGGCGATGGCCCGGCCGTGCAGGCGGGCGAACCAGGAGTGCTCGATGACGCGCACCCCGGCCAGCGGGCAGCCGAACACCCGCTCGAGCTCGGCACGCAGGTGCGCCGGCGGCGCCACCTCGCGCCCGCGGCCCCACCGCCTCAACCGCGGGCGTGCACCCATCCCATGCTGGGGCGGAAGCGCAGGGTGCGCGGCGCGCCGCCGCTCACATCCTCCGGCAGCAGCCGCACGCCGGCATCCTCGAGGTAGTGCTTCACGAGCGAGACCATGGTCTGCGAGACACTCGCCGCGTGGGCGCTGTCGGCCAGGTGCACCACGATGCGCGCCTGCAGGTGCTTGGCGGCCGGTGCCTGCTCGCGCAGCGAGCCGAGGCAGCGATCGAGCAGCAGCAGCTCGGTGGCGAGGGTGGTGTCGGTGACGTCGGCGGGCTTGGACGAGCGCACGATGCAGCGCAGGTGCAGCAGCGCACCCGCCTCCTCTTCGGCATCATACACGCACACCGCGAGGGCCGATTCGAGCGCCGTGACCAGCACGCGGTCACTGACGGTGACCTCGTAACGGTCGGGTGCGACGAGCACTTCGCGGGGTTCCATCCGCGTCTTATACGGTCTCGCCGCGCGCCGCGGTGCCCCGCCCTGTGCAAACTATGAACTGCCGCACGCGCCGCGCATACAATATGCCCAGGCCCGCACCGGATCCGTTTCCCATGAGGACGCCACTGCTGTGTGTGTCGCTGTTTGCCGCCAGCGTCGGGCTCGGCGCGGAGCCGCCGGCGCCGCCGGCCATCCAGGTGAGCGCCGAGGCGCAGGTCAGCGTGCGGCCCGACCGCGCGCAGATCGACATCGGCGTGACCTCGCACAGCGAGCGCTCACAACCGGCCGCGGTGGAGAACGCCCGCCAGGTGCAGGCGGTGCTCACCGCGGTACGCGGCGCCGCGGGGCCGGCCGCACAACTGCAGACGGTCGACTACACGATCGCCCCGACCTACCGCTACCGCGAGGGCGCACCGCCGGTGCTCACCGGCTACGACGCCTCCAACATCGTGCAGGTGACCCTGGATGACCTCGAGCGTACCAGCGCGGTGCTGGACGCGGCCGCGCAGGCCGGCGCCAACACCGTGCGCGGCATTCAGTTCATGCTGAAGGACCCGGCCGCGCCGCGCGCCGAGGCGCTGCGCCGCGCCGCCGCCCGGGCGCGCGCCGAGGCCGAGGTGCTGGCCGAAGCGCTCGGGGTGCGTATCGTGCGCGTGCTGCGCGCCGAGGAGATGAGCGGCGCCGAGCCGGTGGAACCCCGCATGCTCAAGCGCGCCGGCGCGGCCGTCGCCTACGCCGGCGAGCCTACCCCGGTCGAATCTGGCAGCCTCGACGTCAATGCCAGCGTGCAGCTGACGGTCGAGGTAGCCGCACGCTGACAGTCGCTTGCAGCGTCGCCCGGCGGGGCGGAGTGGCCGGCACCGCCCCCGCCCGCGTTAGAATCGAAACGGACGAGACCGGCGCCATCCATGCGCCACGGCGAGGGAACGTGTCCATCATCGGACTCTCACGGGGGACGCTGGTAGCCGCCGCGCTGCTGGCCGCGGGCTGCGCCTCGCTGCCGGCCCAGCACAAGCCGCGGCCGCCCCCGGTCGCGCTCGAGCACGAGCCCAACCCGGAGCTGGTGAGCCCCTTCGCCGCCGCCCAGGCGGCGCACCCGTCCCTCTCCGGCTATCACCTCTACTCGGTCGGGGTCGACGGGCTGCTGCTGCGGCTCGAGCTCATCTCGCGGGCGCAGCGCTCGCTCGACCTGCAGTACTACATTTTTCACGGCGACGAGTCCGGACGCCTGCTCACCGAGGCGCTGCTCGCGGCCGCGCAGCGCGGCGTGCGGGTGCGGCTGATCGTCGATGACGGCGAGTCGCAGCCAGGGGACGAGCAGCTGCTCGCCCTCGCGGGTGATCCGCACGTGCGCATCCGCTTCTACAACCCTTTCCGCTACCGCGGCCACAACCGCCTGGTGCGCGGCCTCGAATTCCTGCTCGGCAAGCGCCGCCTCGATCACCGCATGCACAACAAGCTGTTCGTGGTCGACGGCGAGGCGGCGCTGATCGGCGGCCGCAACATCGGCGACCAGTATTTCCAGGTCGAGCCTGACTCGCAGTTCGCCGACGACGATGTGTTCGTCACCGGCCCCATGGTGCAGCGCCTGAGCGGGGCCTTCGAGACCTACTGGCAGAGCGAGTATGCGATCCCGGCGGAGTACCTGGCGCCGCCGCGCCAGCGCGACGCGGCGGCCGCGGCGCAGCTCGCCGCGCGCCATACCGAGCCGGTGAAGACGACGCACGCCGATCCGGCCTTCGCGCGCAAGCTGGCCGCCGGCGAGCCGCTCGCCGCTCTGCTCGCCGGCACCAGCGGCATCGACTGGGCGGCCGGGCAACTGGCGGTCGATGACCCGGACAAGTGGCACGTGGCGGAAGGCCAGCGCGCCGGCAGCTTCATGTTCGACGACGTGGCGCGCGCGATCCGCGCCGCGCAGCACGAGGTGCTGATGATCACGCCCTACCTCATCCCGAGCCGGGACGAGCTGGCGTTGCTCGAGGAGCGCGCCGCTCCGGAGCGGCGGCTGCGCGTGCTCACCACCTCCATGGAAGCGACCAATGACCCGCTGGCGCAGGCCGGCTACATGCATTACCGCACCTCGCTGCTGAAAGCCGGGGTGCAGATCTACGAGCTGCGCGCCCGCCCACAGAGCGTGCGCGGCAGCGGTGAATCGGCACGCCTGACGCGGCTGGGCAACTTCAGCCTGCACGCCAAGCTGCTGGTGTTCGACCGCACCTCGGCCTTCGTCGGCTCGATGAACTTCGACGCGCGCTCGCACCGCCTCAACACCGAGATCGGCGTGATCGTGCAGAGTGCGCCGCTCGCCGCGCAGATCGCACAGCGCTTCGACGCGCTCACCTCGCCCAAGAACGCCTATCTGGTGAGCCTGGAGAGTCCCGACCCGGCGCACGATGCCCCGCGCCTGGTGTGGACCGGCGAGGAGAACGGCGAGCCGGTGCGCTTCACGCGCGAGCCGGCGCGCAGCGCCTGGCAGCGCTTCGAGGTGCACGCCCTGACCCTGCTGCCGCTCGATCCGGAGTTGTGACCGGGTCCTGCACGCGAGCAGAAATGCTAAGCCAAGATGGCGCGCCGCGATCCAATATAGACTTTTGATCCGGCGAGTGTGCCTCCCGGCGCCGGAGAGAGAATGTGCGCGTCCAGGTCAGGCGATGGCTTATTATCACTTACCCGCCGAAGGTTCGTGGGCCCGCCCTTTGACCTCAAAGCTGGCACTGCGCATATTCATCTCGTCGCCGGGGGACGTCGCTGAGGAACGCGCGCTCGCCGGCAGAGTTTTCCGGCGCATGTCGGCCGAATTTTCCGACGTCGTTACGCTTGATGTCCTGTTGTGGGAACACGAACCTTTGTTCGCACACGCGGGCTTTCAGGACCAGATTCCACGTCCTTCGCAGTGCGATCTCGTAATCAGCATCCTCTGGTCGCGACTCGGCACCCGCTTACCGGCTGACTTTGCGCCCGAACCAGGCAAACCCCCGCCGACCGGTACCGAGTTTGAGGTGCAGGACGCGTTGCGAAGCTATCAGCAACACGGTCGCCCGAGTCTGC
>JAFAPI010000165.1 GCA_019247195.1 Gammaproteobacteria bacterium | reverse complement strand
TCTGCGCGGACCCGGGCCCATGCGCTACCGCTACCATTTCAGGCCCGGCAGCGCGCGCGGCAGGTGCTGCATTTCCGCCAGCAGGTGACCGAGATGTTCGCTGTGCACGCCGCGCTTGCCGTGCCAGGGATGCATCGCGGGAGACGGACGGCGCAGGGTTGCCCGCGCCAGGTCGGCATCGACGCGCGCCGACCAGGCCGGTGCCAGCGCCTCGAGGTTGCCGCCCACGCCGGCGGCGGCGAGCGCCATATCCATTTCGTCGGCGCTGAACAGCTCCGCGGTAAAACGCCACAGCGCCTCGAGCGCAGCCTGCGCGCGCGCGTGACTTTCCACGGTGCCGTCGCCGAGCCGCTCGAGCCAGCCACTGCTGAAGCGGTAGTGGTAGCGGGTCTCCTTCAGGGCCTTGGCCGCGATCGCCGCCAGACGTGCATCGCTCGAGTGCTCGAGCGCGCCGTAGACCTCGAGCTGCCAGCCGTCGATCAGCCATTGCCGCACGATCGTGTGTGCGAAGTCCCCGTTGGGCTGCTCGGCGAGGGTGAGGTTGCGAAACTCGGGAGCGTCGCGCAGGAAGGCCAGCGCATCCTCGTCGCGTCCGGCACCCTCGAGTTCGGCGGCGTACGAGAGGAGCAGCCGCGCCTGGCCGAGCAGGTCCAGCGCGAGGTTGGCCAGAGCGAGATCCTCCTCCAGAGCCGGTGCGTGCCCCACCCAGGCACCCAGGCGTTGCGCCAGGACCAGGCTCGTGTCGGCGAGGCACAGCACGAACTGCAGCCGCGCCGCTTCGAGCGCCTCGGCCGGTGCGGCAGCGGCTGCGGCGCTCACAGGTTCTTCACTTCGTCCGGGATCGCGTAGAAGGTCGGGTGCCGGTAGACCTTGTCGCGCGCAGGCTCGAAGAGCGCATCGGCCTCCGCCGGGTCGGAGGCGACGATCTGGACGGCCGGAACGACCCAGATGCTGACCCCCTCCATGCGACGCGTGTAGACATCGCGCGCATGCTCAAGCGCCATGCGCGCGTCCGCCGCGTGTACGCTGCCGACGTGCTTGTGCTCAAGTCCCGCCCGCGAGCGGATGAATACCTCATAGAGCGGCCAGTCCTGGCGTGGCACGGGAGTTGACACGGGGTGCTCCTGCTCAGGCGGCGCGGCGCCGCGCCTTGTCGGCGTGGGCGGCGGCGGCTTCGCGCACCCATTGGCCGGCTTCGTGCGCCGCGCGGCGTGCCGCAAGGCGCTCGCGGTTGCAGGGGCCGTTGCCCTGCAGCACCGCCTGAAACTCGCGCCAGTCGATCGGGCCAGTCTCGAAGTGCTGCGCCCCCTCGTTCCAGCGCAGCGCCGGATCCGGAATCGTGAGTCCGAGGAACTGCGCCTGCGGCACGGTGATGTCGACGAACTTCTGGCGCAGCTCGTCGTTGCTGAAGCGCTTGATCTTCCAGCGCATCGACTGCGCGGTGTGTTTGGAGTCCGCATCGCTCGGGCCGAACATCATCAGCGAGGGCCACCACCAGCGGTCGAGCGCGTCTTGTGCCATCGCCTGCTGCGCGGCGCTGCCGCGCGCCAGCGTGAGCATGATTTCAAAGCCCTGGCGCTGGTGGAAGCTTTCCTCCTTGCAGATGCGCACCATGGCGCGCGCGTACGGTCCGTAGGAGCAGCGGCAGATCGGTATCTGATTCATGATCGCCGCGCCATCGACCAACCAGCCGATAGCGCCCACGTCGGCCCAGGTCAGGGTCGGATAATTGAAGATACTGGAGTACTTCGCGGTGCCCGCGAGCAGCTGCTCGATGAGCTCGGCACGCTCTACGCCGAGGGTCTCCGCGGCGCCGTACAAGTACATGCCGTGGCCACCCTCGTCCTGCACCTTGGCGATCAGCACGGCCTTGCGACGCAGGCTCGGGGCCCGGGTGATCCAGTTGCCTTCGGGCAGCATGCCGACGATCTCCGAGTGCGCATGCTGAGAGATCTGCCGCACCAAGGTGTGACGGTAGGCATCCGGCATCCAGTCCTTGGGTTCTATCTTCTCATCCGCGTCGATGCGCGCCTGGAAGTGCGCGGCCGCCGGCTCCGTCGGCGCCGGGACGGGCTCCTTGCCGTGACTGTCGAGCGCCTGCGTGTACATGCGCGTGGCCTCCTGTTCGTGACACAAGAATACCATATAAGTCGTTGGTTCTGTGTCACAATCCCCCGATGCGACGGTCGACGGACGCCTCGCTACCCGCGGCGGTTCGAGCCCTGCTGCGCGCGCTGCGCCGCCAGCGGCCGCTGCGCGCCGGCTCGCTGTTGGTGACCGTGTTCGGCGATGCCATCGCGCCGCGCGGCGGTGCCGCTACCCTCGGCAGTCTCATCCGTCTGTGTGCTCCCTTCGGGGTCGGCGAGCGCCTGGTGCGCACCTCGGCCGCGCGCCTCGCGCAGCTCGGGTGGTTCGCCACGCGGCGCGCCGGACGACGCAGCGAATACCGTTTGACCGCAGGCGGTCGACAGCGTTTTCGCGAGGCCACCCGGCAGATCTATGGCCGCGGCCCGCCCGCCGGGGCCGAAAGCGCGTGGACGCTGCTCGTGCTGCCCGCGCGCGGCGCGGTGAGCGCGACGCTGCGCACCGAGCTGCGCTGGCGCGGCTTCGGAGCGATCCAGCCCCGCTTGTGGGCGCATCCCGCGCTCGAGGACGAGGCCTCGCTGGCGCGGCTGGCGAGGGCACACGGGGCGCTGCTGCTGCGGGCCACCGGCGCCGCGACCACCGAGCGGCGCCTGGTGGCCCGCGGTTGGAGTCTGCGCGAGCTGACGCTGCGCTACCGGCGTTTCCTGCGGCGCTTCGGAGCGGTCGAGCGCGCGCTCTCGCGTGGCGCGGTGCCGTCGCGCACCGCCTTCATCGTGCGGACGCTCCTGGTCCACGAGTACCGCAAGATCCATCTGCAGGATCCGCAGCTGCCCGCGCGGCTGCTGCCGAGCCCCTGGGTGGGCGGCCGCGCCTTCGATCTCGCGGCGCGGTTGTATGCGCGCCTCTACCGACCCGCGGAGCGCTACCTCGGCGAGCACGGCCGACGGCTGCGCCGGCCGCTGCCGCCCGCCGCGCTCGGCGCGCGCTACCGCTTCGGCAACGCTCCGCGGCGCCCGCGGGTGCGCGGCACGCGACGCTGATGCTCCCTGCGGAAGAGATGCTGGCAGGGGCGCGCGCCGTGGGGTTTGACCTGGACGGCACCTTGATCGACAGCGCCCCGGACCTCGCCGCCGCGGCCAACGCGGCGCTGCGCGAGGTGGGGCTGCCCGAGCTGCCGGCGAGCCGCATCCTGCAGTTCATCGGGCGTGGGATGGACGCGCTGATGGATGACGCGCTGCAGGACAGCGGCGGCCACGCACCCGCGGACGCACAACGCCGCACGGCACGGCAGCATTTCCGCCGTGCCTATGCCGCCCAGCTCTTCGAGCGCAGTCGGGTGTACCCGGGGGTGCGGACCGGCCTGCGCGCGCTGCAGGCGCGCCGTCTCCTCCTGTGCTGCCTGACCAACAAGCTGGACGACTACGCCGAGAGCCTGCTGCAGCGCGCCGGACTGCGCGCCCACTTTGCCCTGCTCCTCAGCCCTGGCGCGCCCGCCGAGCGCAAGCCGAGCCCCGCCCTGCTGCGGCGCGCCTGCGAACGGCTCGGCCTCATGCCGGCCGAGCTCCTGTACGTCGGTGACTCCGCGCTCGATGTGCAAGCCGCGCGCGCTGCCGGGTGCCGCGTGGTCGGCGTCACCTACGGCTATGGCGGCGAAGGCTTGCGCACGGCGCAACCCGATGCGCTCATCGACAGCCTCGTCAGGCTCGCGCCAGGTTAGCGCCGCTCAGGACCAGTGCTCGAGGCGCTCGACAAGGGTGCTCATGAAGCGGTTGGCGCGGTGCCCGTCCATCACGCGATGGTCCAGCGTCAGGGTGAGATAGCAGCGCGGACGCGCCACGACGCACTCCGCGGCCCCCTCCCCGCGCACGACCGGACGGCGCTCGAGCTTGCCCACGCCGAGGATGGCGGACTGCGGCTGGTTGATGATGATGGGCGCGGCCCACAGGCTGCCGCTGACCCCGTGGTTGGAGAGGGTGAAGGTGCCGCCGCGCACTTCGGCCGGGGTGAGCCGTCCGTTCCGCGCGCGCGTGGTCAGGTCCTCCAGTGCGCGCGCAGTGGCGCGCAGATCGAGGCTCTGGGCATCGCGCAGCACCGGCACGATCAGCCCGGTGCCCTCGACGGCGGTCGCGATGCCGATGTGCATGACGTCATACACCGTCAGCTCATCCTCGCTCCAGCGGCTGTTGGCCTCCGGCACGGCCTGCAGCGCGGTCACACAGGCCTGCACGAAATAGGCGGTGAGCGTGAGCGTCACGCCTTCCCGCGCGAAGGACTCGCGCTCGCGGTCGCGGTGCTCGAGCACCGCGCCCAGATCCGCCTCGAACAGCGTCGTGACGTGCGGCGCGGTGTGCAGCAGGCTCTGCACCATGTGCGCGGCGATCCGCTTGCGTACCGGTGTATGCGGGATACGGCGGCCCGGCAGGTCCGACTCGCTCGCCGCAGCCTGCGTGCGGACCGGCGCGGCTGCTGCGGCGGGGCGCGCCGCGCTCAGCACGTCATCGACGGTAAGACGTCCGCCCGGACCGCTTCCGGACACCTGCGCGGCCGTGAGGCCCCGCTCGGCCAGGAGGCGGCGCACGGCGGGACTCAGGGCAGCGTGGCTGCCGCTCGGGCCGGGCGCGGGGGCAGCGACGGGCGCGGGCGCCACCTGAGCGGGTGGCGGCCTCGCATCGGCCGCCCGGGCCTCGATGCTTCCGAGCCGCTCGCCCGGGGCGACCTCCTCCTGTTCCTGCTTGAAGATCTCGCGCAGCACGCCCGCTGCCGGCGCGGCGACTTCGACCGTGACTTTGTCGGTCTCCAGCTCCACCAGCGGCTCGTCGTGCTCCACGCTCTCGCCCTCCCGCTTCAGCCAGCGCAGCAGCTGCGAGCGGGTCCCCTCGGTCTGTTCCGTCGGCGCGATGATGTCGATGGTCGGCATGGTCAGACGCTCGCGAGCGCACGCAGCGCCGCGCTGATGCGCGCCACGCTCGGCACGGCCGCCTCGAGCAGCACCGGGCTGTGGGGACTCGGGATGTCCGGCATGGTGAGCCGCTCAATCGGCGCGTCGAGGCTGAAGAAGCAGTCGCGCCCAAGCGTGGCGGCGATCTCCGCCCCGAAGCCACCGGTCAGCGTGTCCTCGTGAACGATGAGACAGCGGCGCGTTTTCTGCACCGAGCGCACGACGGCCTCCTGATCCCAGGGCGACAGGGTGCGCAGATCGAGCACTTCGGCGTCGATCTGCGAGTGGACCGCCGCCTGCTCGCAACGCTCGACCATTGCGCCCCAGGTAATGACGCTCACCTCGCTGCCGGCCCGCACGAGGTGCGCGCGCCCAAAAGGCAGCAGGTAATCATCGCCCGGATACGGGCGCCGTGCCCAGGCGCCGTCGAGCATGGCGCGATGCTCGAAAAAGATGACCGGATCGTTGCCGCGCACTGCGGCGCGCAGCAGGCCGGCCGCATCCGCCGCATTCGAGGGCACCGCCACCCGCCAGCCGGTGCCGTGTACCCAGGCGACTTCGTTGGTCTGGCTGTGCCAGGGGTCGCCGCACTTGAAGAAGCCGCCGGGCATGCGCACCACGAGCGGCGCCGCGAAGCGGTTGGCGGTGCGCCAGCGCAGCGTACCGCAGTCATTCAGCTGCTCCGCCGCCGGATCTGCGTATTTGCGGAACTGGATCTCCGCGACCGGCAGCAGCCCGGCGAGCGCCATGCCTACCGCGCGGCCGATGATCCCCTCTTCGGACAGGCTCGTGTCGAAGACCCGCGCCACACCGTATTTCGCCTGCAGGCCGAGGGTCGCGCCGTGAACTCCACCCTTGGGCCCCACGTCCTCGCCGAACACGAGCAGGCGCGGCTCGCGCGCCAGCTCGACATCGAGCGTGCGCCGGATGGCGGTGAGCATGTTGATGCGCGGACCGGCCCTCGCGGCAGTCTCCGCGGGTGCGGGCCAGTGCACACCTTCGGGCAGGAGTCCGCCCTGCTGCTGCGGCTGCCGGGATCCGAACACATGCTCCGTCAGGGTCGCGGGGTCGGGTTGCGAACGGGCGAGCGCGCCCTGAACCGCGGTGCCGACCGCGGCCTCTGCCGCCCGGCGGAGCTGCTGCCAGCGCGCTTCAGTGCACAATCCGGGCACGAGGTAACTGCGCAGGCGCGCCAGGGGGTCGCGCGCCTGCTCGTCTTGGACCTGGGCGGGTGTCTTGTAGGTCTGGGTGTCCTGGCCGGAGTGTCCGGAGAGCCTTGGCATGGTGAGCCGCAGCAGCACGGGTGCGCGCTCGCTGCGCACGCGCGCGACAGCCTCGCCGATCAGTGCCGCCGCGGCGTCGGGCTCGGTGCCGTCACCCTCGAGGAGTGCCAGGCCGCCAAAGGCGCGCAGGTTCGCGGCGATGTTGCCGCCGGGCGTCTGCAGCTGCGCGGGGACGGAGATGCCGAATCCGTTGTCCTCGATGTAGAAGAGCAGCGGCAGGCGCAGCGTGGTCGCGATGTTGAGTGCCGACCAGAAGCCATTGGTCGCGGTCGAGGCATCGCCCCCGTGCGCCACCGCGATCGAGCGAGCGTAGCTTGGATCGCCGAGGACCTCGTGGCGGTAGCGCAGCGCCTGCGCCCAGCCGGCGCTCGGGGTGTACTGTGCGCCTACCCCGCCGCAGGCGGGCAGCACGCTCGCGCCACCGTCCCCGGGCCGGTTGAAGACCACGCCGATGTCACGTCCGCCGCTGAAGGCCCCCGTGCGGGCCAGGGGACCGGACGCGAGATCCTCGAGCGGCGTCCCGAGGGCGAGCAGCAGCGGCCGCGAGCGGTAATAGACCCCCACGGCATCGTGCGGGTCGGTGAGCTGCTGGCCGAGCAGCACCTGCGCCAGCTCGTGGCCGCGCGCGGAGAACTGATAGAGGATCTGCCGCTCCGGCAGCAGGCGCGTCTCCTCGAGCTCATCGAGGGCGCGCGACTCCAGGGCAAGCCGGGCGGCGCGTTCCCAATCGACCTGGGTGTGCTTCGCGCGACGGGTTCGCGCTTCCGCCATTCCGGACATCGGTCATCCTGCGGCACTGGTCGGCACAGTCTATGCGCGCCGGAGGGCAATTTCCTTGCGTGGTGCCACGGCAATGGCCATAGTTGGCAATAATATTGCCGAATGGAGGGCTCATGGCCGAGACTCTCGACCGGCTCGACCGGCGCATTCTCGAGGAGCTGCAGGCCGATGCCCGCATCTCGAACCAGGAGCTCGCCAAGCGGGTGGGGCTGTCGCCTGCGCCCTGCTGGCGGCGGCTGCGCCGCCTCGAGCAACGCGGCTACATCGCCGGCTACGCGACCCTGCTGCGTGGCGCGGCGATCGGCTTGCCGATCCTCGCCTACGCGCTCGTGTCGCTGGAGAACCATCTTCCGCAATCGGTGGCGCAGTTTGACCGGCTGGTGAGCGCGCGGCCCGAGGTGCTCGAGTGCCACGCGGTCAGCGGCACCAACGACTACCTGCTTCGCATCGTCGCCGCGAGCATGGAGGCGTACGAGCATTTCCTCTCGACGCAGCTGCTGCAGCTCGGCGCGGTCCGCTCCGTCAACACGAGCTTCGTGCTGCGAACCAAGAAATTCACGACCCGCCTGCCGTTGTGAGCGCAGCCAGGTGCTGGCATTCGCAGGCCGCGCTGTCCGCGCCGGAGAACCAGTAAGCGGCGCCCGGCAGGCGCACGTCGGCGTGCCGCCAGGCGCGCCGCTGCCGCTCGGCCCAGCGCGCCGCCGTGCGCAGCTGCCCCTGGGCCTGGGCGGCGCGTACCAGGCCCTCGAGCGACCAGCCGTTCTCCGGATTGCGCCGCAGGTCCTCTGCAAATACCGCCGCCGCGGCGGCCGGCCGGTGCGCGATGAGCAGTTGCGCCCCGAGCAGCTGCCGGACGGGAAAGAACCAGTCGGCGGGCTCGTCGTAGGCGAGGCGGTCCTCGGCGGCAACCGCGGTGCGCAGCGCCGCGACCGCCGCATCCATGCGGTGCTCCGTCGCAGCGATGCGCGCGGCAACCACCCCGCGCGCGACGTCGATGACGTCCCGTAGGCGGTTGTAGCCGGCCGCCGCCTCGGCGGGAGTGCGCTCACCGAGCTGCGTGAGTGCCTGCTCGACCTCGCGCGCCTCGCTCACCCTGCCCCGGGCGGCGAGGGCGACCCCGCGCCCGTAGAGATAGCCGGCGGTGAGACCGGGGGCGCCAGCGGGGGGTGGCGGCACACCCAGCATCTCATCCCACAGTCCAAAGCGCAGCAGCGCCGCGTATTGCGGACTGAGGGCCCAGCCGGAGTCCCCCATCGCGAGGAGCATCGGCAGCGGAACCGCCTCCCCGAGCTCGTGCACCGCGCTCAAGGTCTCGGCTTTGCGCCCCTCCATCGCCGCCGAGTAGGCCAGGAAGGCCTGGTTGTGCGCGAAGTACATGGCGGGGTAATAGTCCGGCGCGGTCGTGGCCGCGAGGTAAGCCCGGTCGGCCTGGATACCCCGGCGGTTCGCCTCCGCCGCGGACTCGTAGCGGCCCACCCGCTGCATGATGTGCGCGGGCATGTGTTCCAGATGCCCGGCCGCGGGCATGAGCCCCGGCAGCCGCTCGGCCGCGGCGAGCGCCTGCTGCGGCCTCGGCGAGGCCTCCATGACGTGGATGTAGTAGTGATTGGCGCCCGGATGCTGTGGATCCCGGCGCAGCACCGACTCGAGCCGCGCCACGATGGCGGCGGTGCCCGGGACCGGCTCGCCGGCGGGCGTCCAGAGCTTCCAGGCGTGCACGGTCATCTGCGCTTCCGCGGTCAGTACCTGCACGTCCAGATCCCCCGCGAAGCGGTCCGCGACCTCGCCCATCGCCGTGGCATAGTCAGACAGGATGGTCTCCAGGTCCGCACTCGCCGGGGCGTCCGGCGTGGGGTAGCGGTGCGCGAGCGCATCGATCAGCGCGCGTTCGACGGGGCTTGCCTGCGGCGCGAGCTGCCGCGCGCGCTGCAGCGCCTCCCACGCCACCCGGGCACGGGGCGCGGCGGCACTGGGCAGGTTGTAGTTGGGACCGACGGTGAGGGCAACGCCCCAGAAGCAGGCGGCGCACCGCGGATCGCGCTGCGTCGCCGCGGCGAAGGAGCGCGTGGACTCATCGTGATTGAACGCCCACAGCAGCCGCATACCCTGATCGAAGAACTGCTGCGCCGCTGGCGAGGAGGTCGTGACCGCACGGTGATAGTCGCCAAGGCCGCCGAAAAGCTGCGCACCCCCCGCCCAGGCGGCGACGGAGTCCGGGAGCGACGGCATCTGCAGCGGCGCCGCAGGCGCGCCCGCGGCGAGCAGGGCGACGCCCAGCGCGGCCCAGGCCGTCCCGCGGGGCCTCACAGCGCCCACCCTTTGCCGCCGGCGGCGCTGCGCAGCAAGAGCGGGGCGGGCCCCCAGCGCGCGCCGTGGGTGCGCGCCAGCGCCTCGGTTGTGCGCACCACGCGCTCGAGTCCCTGCTGCGCGGCCCAGTACATCGGGCCGCCGCGCCAGGCGGGAAAGCCGTAACCGTTCACGTAGACGACATCGATGTCGCCGCTGCGCAGGGCGACGCCCTCTTCCAGCACCCGCGCGCCCTCGTTGACCAGCGGATGCAGCAGTCGATCGAGGATCTCCTCATCGGGGATCGGGCGGCGCGCGATGCCGAGCTCACGCGAGACCGACTCGATGAGCTCCATCACCTGCGGATCCTCCTGTCGGGCGCGCCCCTCGTAGCGGTAGAAGCCGCGGCCGGATTTCTGGCCAAGACGGCCCTGCTGCACCAGCCGCTCGAGGATCGGCGAGTAGCGCTCGCCGCTCGGCAGGCGCCGCTGCTGCCGAATCGCCCAGCCGACGTCGTTGCCGGCAAGGTCGCGCACGGCCAGCGGCCCCATCGCGAAGCCGAATGCCTCGATCACCCGGTCGATCTGCGCGGGAGTGGCCCCCTCCTCCAGCAGGTACTCGGCTTCGCGCCCGTAGTAGCCGAGCATGCGGTTGCCGATGAAGCCGTCGCAGTTGCCGGCCAGCACCGTCACCTTGCCCAGGGTGCGGCCGAGCGCCATCGCCGTGGCGAGCGTCGCGGGCGCGGTCTGTGCTCCGCGCACCACCTCCAGCAGCCGCATGACGTGCGCGGGGCTGAAGAAGTGCAGGCCGAGCACTTGCTGCGGGCGGCGGGTGCTCGCCGCCAGCGCATCGATATCGAGCGTCGAGGTGTTGCTCGCGAGGATGGCGTGCGGGGCGGCGCAGGCGTCGGCGCGGGCGAATACCTCGCGCTTCACCGCCAGATCCTCGACGACCGCCTCCACGATCAGGTCGGCCTCGGCGAGCGCCTCGGGGCCGTGCGCGGGGCGTACCCGCTCGAGGGCGGACGCGACCTCCCCGGCCGCGAGCGTGCCGCGCGCGGCGGCGGACTCAAGATTGCGCCGCAGCGTCTCGAGTCCGCGCGCCAGAGCCGACGCGGAGGCGTCGAGGAGCACCACCGGGATGCCGGCGCGGGCGAAGCAGGTCGCGATGCCGCTGCCCATCGTGCCCGCGCCCACCACACCGGCGCGGCGCACGGGCCGCGCTGTCAACTCAGCCGGCACATCGGGTATGCGCCGCGCCTCACGCTCGGCGAAGAACACGTGCACCAGCGCGCGATGCTGCGGGCTCGCCCGACACTCGAGGAAGAACTGCCGCTCGAGCCGCAGCGCCTCCTCCTTCTCACCCAGGCACGCGGCCTCGATCGCATCCACCGCGCGGCCGGGAGCCAGCTGGCCGCGCATCTTCAGCTTCAGCTTGCGCCGAAACTCCGCGAACAGCTCCGGGCTGGTATTGGCGATGCGCGTGGTGAGCTCACTCGCCCGCCGCAGCGGCCAGCCGGCGGCGGCCGCCTCGGCGGCGTGGCGCAGCGCGGCCGGCAGCACCGGATCGGCGATCGCATCCACCAGGCCGAGGGTGAGGGCGCGCTCCGCGCCGAGCAGGGTCCCGGTGGGGATAAGCTCGAGCGCCGCCGCCGCGCCGGCCAGGCGCGGAAAGCGCAGGGTGCCGCCCGCCCCCGGAATGAGCCCGAGCTTCACTTCCGGCAAGCCAAGCTGACAGTGCGCGCCGGCGATGCGCCAGTGACAGGCGAGCGCGAGCTCCAGACCGCCGCCGAGCGCGACGCCCTCGAGCGCGGCGACCACCGGCTTGTGCAGGGCCTCGAGCTGCGCCTGCAGCTCGCGGGTGATCGGTGACTCGAGCACTGCCCCCGAGACGATCTCCTTGATGTCCGCCCCGGCGACGAACGTGCCGCCCGCGCCCGCGAGCACGAGCGCGCGCACCGCGGGATCGGCCGCGGCGCGCTCCAGTGCCGAGCGCAGCGCCGCCCGTACCGGGTGGCTGAGCGCGTTGACCGGGGGATTGGAGAGGGTGAGCACGGCGACGTGCCCCTCGAGACGGTACAGGACTTCGCCCACGGCGCCTCCGCGCGGCGCATTCTAGCGGGGGAACCGGGCAGCCGCCCACGGCGGCCGCCCGCGGCGCGGGCGCGCTTACTCGGCGCGGATCGCCTCCACCTGGATGAGCAGCTTCACGTCCATCTTGAAGCCCAACTTCTCGCCGTAGCTGATGCCGTAATCGGCGCGATTCAAGACGCCCGTCACGTCCGCGCCACACACCTGCTTCTTGCTCATCGGGTTCACGATGCACTTGAAGGAGCGGATGGTGAGATCCAGGGGGTGGGTAACGCCGTGGAGCGTGAACTGGCCGTGGGCCTCGGTCGGCGCGCCATCCTTGAAGTTGGCGAGGGTCCCCTTGTAGGTCGCGGTCGGATACTGTGCGACGTCGAACATCTCGGCGGATTTGACGTGCTCGTTGAGCTTGGGATTGCCAAAATCGACCGTGGCGGTGTCCACGCTCACCTCCACGCTGCCGCTCTTCGCGTCCGCGTCCAGGACGATCGTGCCGGAGGTGTGGTCGAAGCGCCCCCGCCACACCGACAGGCCACCGAAGTGGTCGGCCTCGAAGCTGGGGAACGTGTGTGCCGGGTCGATCTGATAGGTGGCGGGCGCGGCGAGCGCGGCTCCCGCGAGCCCGGCCAGGAGCGGCAACAGCAGGATCTTCGTCATGGACAATTCTCCGATTGAGGGGGACGTAGCCTAGCCGCCCCGCCGGGCGGCGGTCACCTACCTTTGTGGGCAGCCGCGCCCTCGAAGCGGAACGGCTTCGCCGGCAGACCGAGCGCATCGGCCACCACCCCGTGCGTAATCGCACCCTCGTGCACGTTGAGCCCGGCGGCGAGGCCCGGATCGCGGCGGCAGGCGGCCTGCCAGCCCAGATCCGCCAACGCGCGCACGTACGGCAGCGTCGCATTGGTCAGCGCCAGCGTTGAGGTTCGCGGCACGGCGCCGGGCATGTTCGCGACGCAATAATGGATCACCCCGTCGACCACGAAGGTCGGCTCCGCGTGGGTGGTCGGGTGGCTCGTCTCGAAGCAGCCACCCTGATCGATCGAGATATCCACCAGTACCGCGCCGGGCTTCATGGTCTTCACCATGGCCCGCGTCACCAGCTTGGGTGCAGCAGCTCCCGCCACCAACACCGCGCCGACGACCAGGTCGGCATCGCGCACCAGGCGCTCGATGGTCTCGGTGGTCGAGTAGCTGGTGCGCAGCGCCGGGCCGAACAGGCCGGAGAGCTCGCGCAGCCGGTTGACCGAGCGGTCGACGATGGTCACGTCCGCCCGCATGCCGACGGCCATCTCCGCAGCGTGCGTGCCCGACACGCCGCCGCCGAGGATGACGACCTTCGCCGGCGGCACGCCCGGCACCCCGCCGAGTAGCACCCCAAACCCGCCGTTCGCCTTCTGCAGGCTGGCGGCACCGACCTGGATCGACATGCGGCCCGCCACCTCGCTCATCGGCGTCAGCAGCGGCAGTGAACCGTTGGGCGCCGTCACCGTCTCGTAGGCAATGGCGGTGGCCCCCGAGCGCATCAGCCCCTGCGCCTGGACGGGATCGGCGGCGAGGTGCAGGTAGGTGAAGAGCAGCTGTCCCTCGCGCAGCATGGCGCACTCGGCGGGCTGCGGTTCCTTCACCTTCACGACCATCTCGGCGCGGGCGAACACCTCGGCGGCGTTTGCGACGATGGCCGCGCCGGCGGCGGTGTACTCCGCATCGGCGACCCCGATGCCCTGCCCCGCCTGGGTCTCGATCAGCACCTCGTGGCCCGCGGCCACCAGCTCGCGCACGCCCGCGGGCACGAGCCCGACGCGGTACTCGTGGACCTTGATTTCGCGTGGTACGCCGATACGCATGTTCTTCTTCTCCGCTGGGAGGGACAGCCTAGGGCGCGCGCCGCGGCGCCGGCTTGCGAAATGACCCGGGGTACGCCCCCTTGTGGCAGAATCTTGCCTGATCTTCGGCTTTCACAATGGAATCATGCGCCGATGGACCTTGACCGCTTCGATCACGCCATCATCCGCCTGCTCCAGAAGGACGCCCGCATCACCAATACCGCGCTCGCGGCGAAGGTCAGCCTCTCAGAGTCCGCCTGCCTGCGACGGGTACGCGCACTCGAGGAGAGTGGGCTGATCCAGGGCTACACCGCCCTCATCGATCAGCAGCAGGCGGGGTACCCGGTGAATGTCTTCGTGAGCATTACGCTCGATCGGCAGAGTCAGGCGGGCCTGGAGGCTTTCGAGAGTGCCGTGCGTCAGGTGCCGGAGGTGATGGAGTGTTATCTCATGACCGGTGAGCACGATTACCTGCTGCGCCTGGTAGTGGCGGACATGGGGGACTTTGAGCGCATCCACAGCCAGCACCTGACGCGGCTGCCGAGCGTGGCGCGGGTGCATTCGAGCTTCGCCATGCGCACCGTGACGCGCGCGGGTGCGTTGCCGATGCGTGCCGCGCCCGCTCAGCGCGCGTAAGCCGGCAGCCGCTGCGCAAACTCACGCAGCGCGGCGATGCCGCTGCCCTCGGCGCGGGCGCACCAGTCCCGCAGCAGCTGTAGTGCACGGCCGCGGTTGGCGGCCGCCTCGTTCCACAGCTGCTGCAGCGCCTCGCGTGAATCGATCACCCGCCGCAGCGCCTCGTGGCGCTCGAGCAGCTCCCGCAGGCGGCGCCGCGCTTCGTCGGCGAGCAAGGCCGGATGGCGGATGAGCAGTCGCGCCGTGCCGCGCGGTAGCGCCCGCGGCTCGAGCCGCGCCAGCTCGCGGCATACCGGCACGACCACCCCGCGCGCGTAGGCGCGCAGGACGTGCACGCGTTGCACGAACAGCGCGTCCAGGGTGGCGGCGTCGAGCGGCCCCGGATGGACCGCGTAGCGCGGCCGGGGGGCCACCCACCGCACCCGCGCCAGGCGCAGCGCGACGAACAGTCGGATCCACAACCAGCCGACGTCGAGCTCCCAGCGCTGCACGGCAAAGCGTGCCGAGCGCGGAAAAGCGTGGTGGTTGTTGTGCAGTTCCTCGCCGCCCAACAGCAGGCCCCAGGGCAGGAGGTTGGTGGCCCGCGAGGGCATCTCGAAGCTGCGGTAACCGAGCGCGTGGCCGAGGCCATTGATGACCCCGCCCGCGAAGAACGGCTGCGCAGCGAGGTGCACGGCCACCATGATGATGCCGGCGACGCCAAAGAGGACGAGGTGCGCAGCCACAAAACCCACGATGCCCAGGTACGGGTGCGCGGCGTAGACGCGGCGCTCGAGCCAGTCATCGGGCGTGCCGCGGCCGAAGGTGCGCAGCGTGTGCGGGTCGCGGGCCGCGGCCCCATAAAGCTCGTAACCCTCCAAGAGCACGCGCCGCAGGCCGAAGATGACGGGACTGTGCGGGTCCCCCTCCTGATCGGCGTGGGCGTGATGGCGGCGGTGCACGGCGACCCATTCGCGGGTGACCGAGGCCGAGCTGAACCACAGCCAGAAGCGGAACAGGTGGCGCAGGACCGGATGCAGGATCAGGCCCCCATGCGACTGGTCGCGGTGGAGGTAAAGCGTGATGCCCAGAAACATGCTCTGGATGGTGCCGAAGGTGACCAGCACGTAGCCCCACCAGGGCAGCGGGATCAGACCGTTCGGCGAGAAGGACATGCCCGACTTCCTTTGTGCGCCCGGGGGCGGGCGGATTGTAGAACGCGCACCGGGCGCGCCGCGACCGCGCTCAGGTAGTGAGGAGAATCTTGCCGATGTGCGCGCCGGACTCCATCAGCCGGTGCGCGCCCGCAGCGTCGGCGAGCGGGAATCTCGCGTGGATCACCGGCCGCAGGCCCTGCGCAAAGAGGGGCCACACCTTCTCCTGCAGCGCGGCCGCGAGTCGCCCCTTGGTCGCAACCGTCTGCGGGCGCAACAGGCAGCCGCTGAGCGTGAGGCGCTTGCCGAGGATGGGGCGCAGGTCGAGCTCAGACTGCGTGCCGCCCTGCGTGGCGATGAGGGCGATGCGTCCCTCGAGTGCCGCCGCCGCAACGTTGCGCGCCAGGTAGTCCCCACCCACCATGTCCAGGATCACGTCGGCGCCGCGCCCGTCCGTGGCGCGCAGCGTGGCTTCCACGAAATCCATCTCGTGGTAGTTGATCGCGACCTCGGCGCCGAGCTCGCGACACGCGGCGCACTTCGCCGTGCTGCCGCAGGTGACCAGTACCCGGGCCCCGAACGTCTTGCCGAGCAGAATCGCCGTGGTGCCGATGCCGCTCGAGCCGCCGTGCACCAGCAAGGTCTCGCCCCTCTGCAACCGCGCGCGTTCGAAGATATTCAGCCACACGGTGAAGAAGGTCTCCGGCAGCGCGGCCGCGTCCGCGACCGCAAGCCCCGCCGGGACCGGCAGGCACTGCACCGCCGGGACAGTCACGTACTGCGCGTAACCGCCGCCTGAGACCAGGGCGCAGACCTGCGCCCCCTGTGCCGGCTGCGAGACGCCGCTGCCGAGCTCGACGACCTCGCCCGCCACTTCGAGCCCCGGGATGTCACTCGCGCCCGCCGGCGGCGGGTATGCGCCCTTGCGCTGCAGGACATCCGGGCGGTTGACGCCGGCGGCGACGACCCGGATGCGGACCTCGCCGGGCCCTGGCCGCGGCATCGGCCGCTGCACCGGGCGCAGCACCTGCGGCGGGCCCGGTTCGCGGATCTCGATCGCCATCATGCTCGCCGCCTCAGTCATGGGCGGATGGTGAGTGCCGTGGCCGGGGACGTCAACCGCGCGGATCAGCGCGTGGCGACCGCGAGCGCGGCGCCCGCCATCAACGCGCCGGTGCCGCGCTGTAGCCAGCGCGTCGCACGCGGATGCGCCAGTGAACCGCGGGCGCGTGCCGCGCAGAGCGTGTAGGTGCCCATGACGAGCGGCAGCACACCGAGAATCACCGCGGCCACGAGCGCGAAGCCGCCCGCTGTGAGATGGCGCAGATCCACCACCGTCGGCAGCACGGCGAGGAAAAAGATCATCGTTTTCGGGTTGCCGAGGGAGAGGGCGAGTGAGCCGGCGAAGACCTGCAGCCGCCCCTCGCGTCGCGTACCGTCCGCACCGGGCGCGCGCACCGGTGTGCGCCACAGCCGCCACGCGACGTAGAGGAGGTAAAGCGCGCCGGCATAGCGCACGACCAGGAACACGGCGTAGGCGCGCTGGGCCAGCACGGCCAGGCCGAGCGCCGCGCAAGCGAACCACGCCAGATCGCCGAGGATGAAGCCGGCGATGAAGGCCGGCGCCCCGTGCGCACCCCGGGCCAGGGCCCGCGCGATCACCGCGGCCACCGCCGGGCCCGGCGTGGCGACCGCGAGCGCGTAGACGGCGAAGAAGACGAACAGGCCGGAGGCGGACATCGTCCGGAATTCTAGCGCGGCACGGCTACGGCGCCTGTACGGCGAGAGTTCCGGAGCGGCCCGGTACCGTTCCGCGCGCGATGCGCGCCGGCCGCAGACTCTTCAGATGCAGCCGCTGCGCGTAGCTGCCAAGGTCGGTCAGCTCGTAGCCCCGAGCGCGCCAGCCCGCCAGCAGCCGCTCGAACGCCGGCAGGTACGCCCCGCCCTCGAGCTCTGCGTGCAGGGTGAAAACCTGATCTCCGGGGTTGAGGGCACACAGACGCAGCAGGTGATCCACAGGATCCTCACCCTGCAGGTCCTCGCGGCCGATCAGCTCGTCGAGGGTC
This sequence comes from Gammaproteobacteria bacterium, assembly GCA_019247195.1. Lineage (GTDB taxonomy): Bacteria > Pseudomonadota > Gammaproteobacteria > Steroidobacterales > Steroidobacteraceae > 13-2-20CM-66-19. Next base: position 26,454 of record JAFAPI010000165.1, on the reverse strand, counting down.
GGCAGCGTCGTGGGCAGCTGCGGCACCCCCGCGACGCCCATCGCCAGTTGGGGCAGAAAGGGCCCCGTGCCTCGCGTGTCGGAGGCATAGCGGAAACCGAGCTGCGCCTCCAGGCCGGGCACATAGTCGTTCATCTGCCACCCGGCCGCGCCGTGCACCTGCGGCATGCGACCGAACACCTCTGCGAACTGGTCGCGCGCCAAGGTGAGCTCGCGCCGCGTCCAGGCGTCGTCCGCCGCCGCCACGTGGTCCTGCCAGCGCACGTGATCCCAGGTATGCACACCTACCTCAAAGCCGGCGGCCGCGACCTGCTGCATCGCCCGCGCGGCGCGTCGTCCGATGTGCGGTCCCGGCAGCACTACCCCATAGAGCAGGGTCCGCAGGCCGTAGTGCTTGAGCACCGAGGTGCGACGAACCTTGCCGAGAAAGCCGCGCCGAAAGATGCGCTTCAGCGCCCGGCCGGTGTGATCGGGCCCGAGGCTGAAGAGGAACGTGGCGCGCGCGGCGAGCCGCTCCAGGAGCGCCGCCAGGCGTGGCGTGCCTTCCTGCGTGCCGCGCAGGGTGTCGACGTCGACCTTGAGCGCGACGAGGGGCATGCTCAGGCGAGCGTGACCGGCTGCTTCTCGAGAGCCGCAGCCGCCGCGGCGAGATCCAGCTCTGCGCCGGCGCGCTGCGCCCGCAGCAGGCGCAGCACCGAACCGTCGCCGCACGCGGCGTAGACCGCGCCGTCGCGGCCGAAGAGGCGCGGTCCGGCCCCGGGTGGTGGCGTGGGACCGCCCAGGCGCGTGCGGTGGATGTCCCAGCGCTCGCCGCCGACCGCGGCGAACGCTCCGGGAAAGGGGGGGGCCACCGCCCGCACCAGGTCGTGGATCTCACGGGCAGCGCAGCGCCAGTCGATGCGGCCGTCCTCCGGTCGACGTCGCCCGAAGTACTCACCCGGCAGCAGTGGCTGCGGGCGCCGTGGCGGCCGCCCCTCGAGCAGCGCCGGCAGCGAACGGGCCAGCACGATCTCCGCCGCGACGGTCACCTTACGGTAGACCTCGCGCGCATCATCGTCTTCGAGAATCGGCACCGCCTGCTGGTCGACGATGTCGCCGGCATCCGCGCGCGCGACCATGTAATGCAGCGTCGCCCCGCTCTCGCGCGCGCCCTTGAGAATCGCCCAGTTGGTCGGGGCGCGGCCGCGAAAGCGCGGCAGCAGCGAGCCGTGCATGTTGAGCGCGCCGCGCGTGGCGGCGCCCAGGAGCGGTGCGCCGAGGAGCGCGCGGTAATAAAAGGAGAACACGAAGTCCGGTCGCAATCGCCGAACTTCATCGATGAGCGCCGCATCATCGGCAGACGCCGGCGCGATACAGGGCAGGCCGTAGTCCGCCGCGGTCGCGGCGACGCTCTCGAACCAGCGCTGCTCGTGCGGGTCATCGGCCACCGTGACGACGAGGGGTACCTCGACCCCGCCCGACAGCAGCACCTTCAGGCAGCGCACTCCGACATCGTGATAGGCGAAGACGACCGCGCGCGCGCGGCTCACTCATGCGCTCCGGTCGCCTGTGGCAGCGACAGGCGGCTGGCCGCCCCGGCGCCGCGCTCACGCCCTCCCTCCGGCTGCTGCAGGATGGCGGCGACGGTGTAGCGCGGGCGCTGTCGCACCTGTTCATAGATGCGCCCCACGTACTCGCCCACCACCCCGAGACCAAGCAGCGCCACGCCGATCAGGAAGAATGCGATAGCGAAAAGGGTGAACAGGCCCTCAGCCTCAGGGCCCACGATGAAGCGTCGCACCGCCAGTACCACCACCAGCACCAGCGAGATGAGTGCGATGCCGGCGCCAGCCATGGAGAAGAACTGCAGCGGCACCACCGAGAAACCGGTCATCAGGTCGAAGTTGAGGCGGATGAGATGATAGAGCGAGTACTTGGACTGCCCGACCGTGCGCTCGGCATGCGCGACCTCGATCTCGACCGGGTTGCGGGCGAAGGTATAGGCGAGCGCGGGCACGTAGGTACTCACCTCGGTGCAGTCGTTCACCGCGTCGATCACGCTGCGGTGGTAGCCGCGCAGCATGCAGCCCTGGTCGGTGATGCGGATCGAGGTGGTGCGCTCGCGCACCCGGTTCATGAGACGCGAGGCCGCCTTGCGCCAGAACACGTCCTGGCGGCGCAGGCGGATCGTGCCTACATAGTCCGCACCGGCGTCCATGGCCGCCACCAGGCGCGCGATCTCCTCCGGCGGGTTCTGCAGATCCGCATCGAGCGTGATGACGTAGGTGCCGCGGGTCTGCGCGAAGGCGGCGAGGATGGCCATGTGCTGCCCGGCGTTGCGCGCCAGCACGATGACGCGCGTCACGTCCGGCCGCCGCTGAAACTGCGCGCGCAGCTCGGCTACCGAGCGATCGCTGCTGCCATCATCGACAAACACGACCTCGTAGGGGCGCTGCAGCGCGTCGAGCGCCGGGTACAGCCGGTCGAACAGCAGCGGCAGCCCCTCCTCCTCGTTGTAGACGGGCACTACCACCGAGACGTCCGGTGTCATCGGCGTGCTCCGCGTAACACTGCCTCGACGGCGCTCACCACGCGCTCGACGTCGCTCAGCTGCATGGCCGGGAAGAGTGGCAGCGTGACCGTCTCGCGCCCGATGCGCTCGGCGTTGGGAAACTGCCCCGCGCGGTAGCCCAGGGCGCGGTAGGCGCTGTAGAGATGGATAGCCGGATAGTGCACCCCGACGCCGATCCCCCGCTCCTTCATGGCTTCCATGAACTCGAAACGGGAGATGCGCAGCTCCTCGAGCGGCAACAGCGGCGTGAATACGTGCCAGCTGTGTCCAGCGTCACCGCGCTCAGGCAGCCGCACCGGCGCCTCCGTCCCCCAGCACTCGTAGTAGCGGGCGACCAGCTCGCGGCGCTTGGCGTTGAACTCCTCCAGCCGGCGCAGCTGCCCGAGGCCGACCGCGGCGGCCACGTCGGACAGGTTCGACTTGCCCCCGGGCAGGAGGGCATCGAATGCGTCCGGTCCGGACTTGACCAGACCATGCCAGCGATGCAGCTCGATGAGCTTGAGCTCCTCGGCGGAGCCGCCGCAGATGGCCCCGCCCTCGATGGTGGTCATGTTCTTGTTGGGGTGGAAGCTGAACACCACCAGGTCGCCGAAACTGCCGATGCGCCGACCGCGCCAGCTCGAGCCGATGGCGTGCGCAGCGTCCTCGATCACGCGTAGCCTGTGGCGCGAAGCCAGCGCGTACAAGGCGTCCATGTCGCACGGCAGACCGGCGAAGTGCACCGGCAGGATGGCGCGCGTGCGCGGCGTGATGGCCGCCGCCGCGGCCTGCAGGTCGATGTTGCGCGAGTCCAGCCCGACGTCGACGAACACCGGATGCGCGCCGACGCGGCGGATGACGTTGGCGGTCGCGACGAAGCTCAGTGCCGGGGTGATTACCTCGTCGCCGGCGCCGATGCCACAGGCGAGCAGCGCCATCTCCAATCCCGCGGTCGCCGAGGTCTCGACCCGTACCGGCCGGCCGCCACAGTAACGCGACAACTCCGCCTCGAGCTGGGCCACCTTGGGGCCGCTCGCAAGCCAGCCCGAGCGCAGCACTTCGGCCACCGCCTGGATGGTCTCCTCGTCGATCAGCGGACGGGTGAACGGCAGCAGGGGTGGGGTGTGTTTGTGCAGGGCATTCATGAGCGCGCCACCAGTACGACACCTATCACGATGACTCCGATGCCGGCGACGCGCTGCAGGTTGGGCACTTCCCCGAGCAGCCACCAGGCAAGGGCGATGTTGATGACATAGCCGAGCGAGAGCAAGGGATAGGCCTGACTGACCGGCACCCGCGACAGGCCGCCCAGCCAGACGATCAGGCTCACGCCATAGGCGAGCACCGCGGCCCATAGCGCCGGCACGGTGAGTAACTCGAGGCTGCGCTGCCACAGATGCGCGCCGCCGGCGGTGAGCGGCCCGCTCACGCGGGTGGCTGCCTTCAGACCCAGCTGCGCGAGCGCATTCAGCAGCACGCCGGTGCAGAGGATGAGGAAGTCGGCCAGCTTCACGGCGCCATCACCGCCGCGGTGTCGTCGTCCGCCGCCAGCACCGTGCCGCGCATGCCCGCCTGACGCAGCTGCTCCCAACGGCGGGGATCGACAAAGGCGATGGCACCGGGCTCGCGACGCCAGTGCGCCAAGAACTGCTGCAAGCTCATCCTTTCCTGCGGCTCCTGCGTCAGCCCAAACTGCAGCTCCCCCTCGAAATCGACCAGCTGCAGCGTCCGGCCGAGGTAGGGGGAAAGCGTCTCGCGGTACTGTCCGACACTGTACAGGCGCGTCTGCGCAGCGACAAACGGCCGCAGCGCAGCCGCGAGTCCGGCCGCCGAGCGAGCCGGCGGAATGACGCTGTACGCGCACAGCAGGCACTGCCATGCGAGGATGCCGCCGAGCGCGGCGGCCAAGGCCGCAAGCCGCACCGGCCGCACCGCGCTCAACGGCACGGCCAGCAGCGCTGCGGCCACCGCCCCGCTGCTCCACCAGAGCGCAGCGTGCGGAACATAACTGTTGCGGCGTGCGCTGTAGAGCAACAGGCCAACCGCCACCAGCAGCACGAGCAGCGCACCGATGCGCGCGGTCCCGCGAGCCAGCCGCGCAGGGTCGGTGGCCGCGGCCGCGAGCACCGCCAGAGGTGGCAGCATCGGCAGGATATAAGGGGCCAGTTTCGAGCCGGAAGCGGAGAAGAACAGCAGCGTGACCGCGGCGAACAGCAGCAGAAACCGAGCCGGTCGGAACTCACCCGCGCCGGCCGGCTCGCGCCAGGCCCGCCGCACACCGCGGGCGAGCGCCGCGCTCCACGGGAGAACCGCGAGCACCAGCAGCGGCAGAAAGTAGTACCACGGCTCGTAGCGCTGGTGCACCGTCGTGAGGAAGCGGGCGAAGTGCTCGTGCACAAAGAAGAACGCGGGGAAGCTGGGGTTGCGCCACGACACCAGCACAAACCAGGGCGCGCTCAGCAGCAGGAAAATGGCCACACCGGCGACCGGGTGCAGGCGTTGCCACGGACGCCAGTCACGCTCCAGCAGCGAATACAGCAACAGCGTGGCGCCGCCCAGCACCCCGACCACGATGCCCTTGGACAGCACCGCGAGCGCAGCCGCGCCCCACACGAAAAGCATCACGCGCCGCTGCGCCGCTGGTGCCAAGCCCTGCGCACAGGCAAAGCCGAGCACTGCGGTGCACAGCCACAGCGTGAAGCCCTGATCCAGGAGGTCGAGGTGACCGACCAGGACGAAAAAAGGGCTGGTGGCGAGGGCGAGCACGGCGGCGAGCGCGGCGCCCGGCCCGTACAGGCGTCGCGCGCAGGCTGCCACCAGCGCCAGGCAAAGGAAGGCGAGCGCGAACGCCCACAGGCGCGAGCTCCACGGATGCGTGCCGAACAGCCGATACGCCGCGGCGGTCGCCCAGTACTGCAGCGGTGGCTTCTCGAAGTACAGAAGGCCGTTCAGGCGCGGCGTCACCCAATCACCGCTCTGCAGCATCTCGCGCGGGATCTCCGCGTAGCGGCCCTCGTCCGGGTCCAGCAACGCGCGCAGCGGCGTGGTGGCGAACCAGGCGAGCGCGAGCAGCAGCCAGCCCGCCGCGCCGAGCGCGGTCGCGGTGCGCCCGGCAGCGTTACCCAGCGTCAAGCCGCGCGGTCCTAGAGCGGCGCCTGCGCCGCGGCGCGCGTGCCGAAGCCTTCCTGGTTGACGTAGAACTCGATGGTGCGGCGGATGGCCGTGTCCATCTGGGTGCGGGGTTGCCAGCCGAGATCGCGCCGCGCCGCCTCGATGTTGGGCACGCGCACCTGGATGTCCTGATAGTACTTGCCGTAGTACTCGCCGGCCGAGATGTCCACGATCTCGGTGGCCTGCGCCGCCTCGCGCAGCACGGGAAATTCCTGGGCGATGCGGATGGTGCGCTCAGCCAGGTCGCGGATCGAGATGCAGTTGCCCGGATTACCGATGTTGAAGATGCGCCGCGTGGCGCAGCCGTTCTTGTTCTCCAGGATCGTCAGCAGGCACTCGATGGCATCGTCGATGTAGGTGAAGGAGCGCTTCTGACTGCCGCCGTCGACGAGCTTGATGGGACGGCGGTACAGCACGTTTGACAGAAACTGCGTGAAGACGCGCGAGCTGCCCTCTTTCGGTTCCTCGACGTTGTCGAGGTTGGGACCGATGAAGTTGAACGGTCGGAACAGGGTGTAATCGAGGTGGTCGCGGACGCCGTAGGCATAGATGACCCGATCCAACAGCTGCTTGGAGGCTGCGTATATCCAGCGCTGCTTGTTGATGGGCCCGTACACCAGCGGACTGTTCTCCTCGTCCAGCACCGCGTCCGGCGACATGCCGTAGATCTCCGAGGTGGAGGGGAACACCAGCCGCTTCTGATACTTCACGCAGTGACGCACGACGTCGATGTTGGCCTCGAAGTCGAGCTCGAACACCCGCAGCGGATGCGTCACGTACTGCGCGGGGTTGGCGATGGCCACCAGCGGGACCACCACGTCGCACTTCTTGACGTGATACTCGACCCACTCCTTATTGATGGTGATGTCGCCCTCGACGAAGTGGAAGCGACGGTTCTGCGGCAGGGCGCCGAGCTTATTGTCGGCAAGGTCGATGCCGTACACCTCCCAGTCGCGCTCGCGCAGGATCGCGCTGGTGAGAGCGCTGCCGATGAAGCCGTTCGCGCCCAGGATCATGATCTTAAGTGCCATAGCCGTCCTCTTGCCCTCGCGCGCGGGACATCGCCCGGAGCGGAAAAGCCGGCAAGTTTAGCACGCTCAACAGCAGCGATTGACGCCTTCCCACTTGCGGCGCACTTCGGCGGCGCAGAACGCGGCGCGCCCGAGCGTGGGCTCACCGGGATGACGCAGCGCACGATGGTGGAGGTACCGCTCGTAGGCATCATCGCCCGCGAGTGTGCGCAACCAAGCCCACGCGCGCACCAAGGCCTGCGACGCTATGAACGGCCCGGCCCTCATGGCTCGGCCCGTACGGCACGCAGGCGCGTCGGGTGGTGGCGCGCCTCCGAGCTGGCCGGCAGCGGCAGGCCGCGCAGACGGCGGTGGCAGATCCGCGCCATGTCCAGAATCACCAGCCAGAGGATGGCGGTGAGCAGGATGGTGAGCCAGCCGTCGAGACGCTGATTGAAGATGAGTTGTGGAGCGACCGCCGCGCGCTCCGCGGGCAACAGTCCCGCGGCGAGTTTGGCTGCCATGTCGTTGGCGGCCGCGAACAGGCCGATGCGCACATCCCCGCTCGTCACCTTCTGCCACGCGGCAGTAGTCGTCACCACCGCCAGCCAGGCGAGCGGCACCAGGGTGACGAGGGCGTAGCGCCGCCGGCCCGACTTGATGATGATCCCGGTCGCGATCGAGAGGGCGATGGCTGCGAGCATCTGGTTGGCGATACCAAACAGCGGCCAGAGGATGTTGACGCCGCCATTGGGGTCGATGACGCCGATGTAAAGGAAATAACCCCAGGCGCCGACGATGAGTGCGCTTGCCAGCAGCACCGACGGATACCATGAGGTGCGGCCGAGCGGCGGCCAGAGCCGCGCCAGCACGTCCTGCACCATGAAGCGTCCGACGCGGGTGCCGGCGTCGAGTGTCGCCAGCAGGAACACTGCCTCGAACATGATGGCGAAGTGGTACCAGAGGGCCAGCAGCCCCCGCCCGAAGGTCGAGCCGAAGATGCTCGCCATGCCGACCGCGAGCGACGGAGCGCCACCGGTGCGCGCGAACAGGGTCTGCTCGCCCATGGCCTGCGCCAGTGCGCGCATCTGCTCGACACTGACCGGAAAACCCCAGCCGCTGATGGTGCGCACCGCGGCCTCCGGCGTGGCGCCGACCACGCCGGCCGCGCTGTTGATGGCAAAGAACACCCCGGGGTCGAGCAGCGTCGCGGCGATCATGGCCATGATGGCCACGAATGACTCGAGCGCCATGCTGCCGTAGCCCACCAGCCGTACGTCGAGCTCGTTGCTGATCAGCTTTGGCGTCGTCCCGCTCGCGATCAGCGCGTGAAAGCCCGACACGGCCCCGCAGGCGATGGTGATGAAGACGAACGGAAATACCTTGCCGCCGAAGAGCGGCCCGTTGCCCGCCACAAACGGGGTGATGGCCGGCATCTTGATCTGTGGGTGGGTGAGTACGATGGCGAGGGCCAGGAGCAAGACGGTGCCGAGCTTGAGGAAGGTGGAGAGGTAGTCCCGCGGCGCGAGCAGCAGCCACACCGGCAGGATCGCCGCCCCAAACCCGTAGAGGATGATGAGCCCGGCGAGTGGCAGCGCCGCGTAGTCGAACCACGTCCGCAGCACTGGCTGATGATCAATCCAGCCGCCCCCGAGGAGCGCCGCCAATACCAGCAGTACCCCGAGCAGCGTCGCCTCTAGCACGCGGCCGGGACGCCACCAGCGCAGGTACAGGCCGACCAGCACCGCCGCCGGAATGGTCGCCAGCACGGTGGAGGTCGCCCACGGGCTGTGCTTCATGACGTTCACGACCACCAAGCCGAGCACCGCGCTCAGAATCACCATGATCAGCAGGGTGCCGAGGAGCGCCGCGGCGCCGCCGAGCGGTCCGAGCTCCTCGCGCGCCATCTGGCCCAGGCTGCGCCCATCGCGGCGCGTCGATAACAGCAGGATCGTCATGTCCTGTACGCAGCCGCCGCACACCGCGCCGACCAAGATCCACAGCGTGCCGGGCAGATAGCCGAACTGCGCGGCCAGCGTCGGACCGACCAACGGCCCCGGACCTGCGATCGCCGCGAAGTGGTGGCCGAAGACGATAGCGCGGTGAGTGGGCACGAAGTCGCGGCCGTTGTTGAGCCGCTCGGCGGGCGTGGCGCGCGTGGGGTCGACGCACAGCACCCGCGCGGCGATCCACGCCGCGTAGAAGCGATAGCCGAGCAGGTAGGTACACACCGCCGCGGTCACGAACCACAGCGCATTGACGGGCTCGCGGCGCGATAACGCTATGACCGCCACTGCCGCCGCGCCCAGCAGCGCGAGCCCTATCCCGAGGATTCTGGCGCGCATGCCTTTCCCTTCAACCGCTCAGCTGGCGCAGGGCTTTGGCGTAGCGGGCCTGCAACCGCTCGCGGGCGTAGTGACGCCCGCCGCTCACGACCTTTACCCCGGCGCACCATACGCTGTCCACCGCCGCGCGGCCGCCATTGAAGATCCAACCATCGAGGAGCTCATCGCCCCTCCCCGCGACTCCATCGAGGGAGCGCAGCGTGAGCAGGTCGCAGGGAGCGCCCACCTGCAGTCCCGCCGGAACGCCGGCTCCGCGCAGCGCCTGCGTGCCACCGCGCAGCGCGGCATCGAAGAGGCTGCGTCCGGTAGACGCACCGGGCGCGGCGAGGACGTTGCGGCAGCGGACGGCGAGACGCTGCGAGTACTCGAGCAGCCGCAGCTCCTCCGCCGCGTCCAGGCGCACGTTCGAGTCGCTGCCGACCCCGTAGCGCCCCGCCAACGCGCTGAACTCGGCCGCCGGAAAAATTCCGTCACCCAGGTTGGCTTCGGTGCTCGGACAAAGGCCGACCACCGCGCGGCTGCGGGCGATCCCGGCGAGCTCGGCGGCCGTCGCGTGAGTGGCGTGCACGAGGCACCAGCGCTCACCGACCTGAGCCTCGGCGAGCAGCCACTCGATCGGCCGGCGCCCGCACCAGGCGACGCACTCCGTGACCTCCTGCATCTGCTCGGCGATGTGCACGTGCACCGGCCCGTCGGGGACCAGCTCGAGCACCGCGCGCAGTTCCGCGGCGGTCACTGCGCGCAGGCTGTGCGGCGCCACGCCCAGGACCGCCCCGGCCAGGGTGTGCAGCGCCTGGCGCGCCCCGTCCAGCACAACGGCGAAGCCCTCGGGGTCGGTGATGAAGCGGCGCTGCCGCTCGCTCGGCGCCAGACCGCCAAAACCGGCGTGCGCGTAGAAGACGGGCAGCAGCGTGAGGGCAATTCCGCTGTCACTGGCCGCGGCCGCAACCCGCGCGCACAGTTCCGCGGGATCGGTATAGGACTGCCCGCGCTCGTCGCGATGCAGATAATGAAATTCGCCCACGCGGGTGTATCCCGCCTCGAGCATCTCGGCGAAGGCAAAGGCGGTCAGCGCTTCGAAGCTGTCCGGGTCAAGCCGCTCGACGAAGCGGTACATGAGCCCGCGCCAGCTCCAGAAGCTGTCCGCCTGCGAACCGCGTTGCTCGGTACGCCCCGCCAGACCCCGCTGGAAGGCGTGGCTGTGCAGATTGGGCAGCCCCGGCAGCGCGTTGGCATGGCGCTCGTCCGTCGCCGCGGGGGGTACCCCCGTCTCCACTGCCACGATACGGCCCTGCGCGGAGCTTATACGCACGTGGGCGGCCCAACCTTGCGGCAGTAGCGCCCACTCGAACCACATCGTCATACACTACATTATTGATGATCGCTGCGTCGGGCGCAGCCGGTGAGGTGTTCCGGCGATGAGCTCAGGATCCCGCCCCCCGTGGCTGGAGGTGCAAGCGCGCAACGCGCCGTTGTTGCTGTGCATGCCGCATACCGGTACCGAGATTCCGCTCCACTGCGAGCCGGCGCTCGCCTCCGGATGGCGCGCACGCAAGGACACCGACTGGTACGTCGAGCGCCTTTACGAATCCGCCCAAGGGCTCGGGGCGAGCGTGGTGCGCACGCGCATCTCGCGAACCGTGATCGACCCGAACCGCGACCCGAGCGGCGCCTCACTCTACCCCGGGCAGACGACGACCGAGCTGTGCCCGACCACCACCTTCGACGGCGAACCCTTGTATCGCAGCGGGCAGGCGCCTGCGGCCGCCGACATCGAGGCGCGCCGCGCTGCATACTTCCGGCCTTACCATGCCGCGGTGGCAGCCGAGCTCGAGCGGCTGCGGAGCTCGTATCCGCGCGTGGTGCTGTATGACTGTCACTCGATCCGTTCGCGGGTGCCGCGGCTGTTCCCCGGCCTGCTGCCGCACTTCAACATCGGGACATACTCCGGGGCGAGCTGCGATGCGCGCCTGACGCGGGCCGTCGAGGCGGTGTGCGACGCGCCGGGCTACACGCGCGTCACCGATGGCCGCTTCAAGGGTGGCTACACCACGCGGCACTACGGTCGGCCGGCGCACGGTGTCCACGCGCTGCAGATGGAGCTTGCCTGCCGCGGCTACCTGCGCGAGCCCAGCGGTGAGCTCGATCCGGAAAACTGGCCGTGCCCCTGGGACGCTGATTTCGCCCGGCCGCTGCAGCTGCTCCTGGAGCGGGTGCTCGAGGCGTGCCTGCGCTTCGCGCGCGACTCCTGACGGGGCGCCTCAAGGGCGGCGCAACCGTCGCGCCACCCCGGCCCCGAGTTCGCGCACCTCGGCAATGCCTAGGGCGCGAGCGGTCACGAAGAAAGCGCTTCCCGCGACCGCGATAACCAGCAGCAGGCTGACGCATTTGGGCCAGAAATCCTGCACGGCCCAGTCGCTGAGCAGCCAGCGGGCACCGGCTGCGGCGATGAGGTACAGCACGCCGGAGGCGACTGTCAGGCGCCCCAGCAGACCGAGCATCAGCCGCGATTCGAGTCCTCCCAGGTGCGCGCGCATGAGTAAGTACAGCAACACAAAGTTGCTGGTTGCCACGCACGCGGTCGAGAACGCGAGCCCGCGATGTCCCCAGCCGAGGTAGCGGGTAAAGAGCAGGTTCAGCAGCAGGTTGAGACCCACCGCGGTGAAGCTGACCACCATAGGGGTCTTGCGGCGCTCGAGGGCGTAGAAGGCGTTCACCAGGATCTTGAGCGCGGCGTAACCGCAAAGTCCGATGGCATAGAGCCGCAGGGCAGCAGCGGACTGGCCGGTCTCGTAGGCGCCGAAACGACCGTGCTGGTAGAGCACCGAGATGATCGGTTCGGCGAGCACCATGAGCCCGACGCTGGCGGGAATGGTCATGATGAGCGTCAGGCGCAGCCCGTGCGCGAGCTCGCGGCGGAAGGCCGCCAACTCTCCGAGCGCCGCCATACGCGCCAGCAGCGGCAGGGCCACCGTACTCAACGCCACGCCGAATACGCCGAGCGGCAGCTGCATGAGACGGAAGGCCACGGTGAGCCAGAAGGTCGGGCCGTCGCCGAGCTCGGAGGCAAAAACGGAGTTGATGAGCACGTTCACCTGGGTGGTGCTGGCGGCAATCACCGAAGGGCCCATCAGCAGCAGCAGCGCGCGCACGCCCGAATCGCGCCACTGCCAGTCGGCGCGGAAGCGATACCCCGCGCGATGCAGGCTCGGCAGCTGCACCAGCAGCTGCAGCGCGCCGCCCACCAGCGTCCCCACGGCGAGACCGAGGATGGCACGCGAGCCGAAGTGCGGATCGAGCCAGTAGCCGAGTGCGGCGCCGGCGACGATCGACCCGAGGTTGAAGAAGCTCGAGGCCATCGCCGGCACCCCGAACACGTTGCGCGCGTTCAGTACCCCCATGACGAGCGCGGCGAGGGATACCAGCAGGATAAAGGGCCACATGATGCGGGTGAGGGTCACGGTCAGCTGTGCCTTCGCCGGGTCGAATCCCGGCGCGAGCGCGTGCACCAGCCACGGGGCGGTAAGAATACCGGCGAGGGTGATGGCGCTGAGGGTAACGAGGGTCAGGGTCACCACCTTGTTGGCGAGGCGCCAGGCGGCCGCCGCATCTGCCGCGGTGGCGGTGCGGGTGAATACCGTCACGAAAGCAGTGGAGAGTGCGCCCTCGGCGAACAGGTCACGGAGCAGGTTGGGGATGCGGAAGGCGATGGTGAACGCATCCATCACGCGTCCGCCCCCGAAGATAGCCGCGAAGATCTGCTCGCGCGCCAATCCCAGCACGCGGCTGCACAGCACCGCGAGGCCGACAACGCCTGCGGCGCGCGTGTTTAGCCGCGCGGCACGCTGCTGTGCCGTGGCGGCCGTCGCCGCCGCTGTCTCGCCCTCTGACATCGGGCCGTCACGCTACCACCCGCAGCCGCGACGCGCGAGTCAGTGCGCGTGCCAGGTGGCGGTGATGCCGATCGTGCGCGGCCGGAACGTGTACTGATTCTGCTGCGGCAGCACCCCCGGCGTGGGCTGCACGAGGGCGTAGTTGAGCACCGTGTGCGAATCGAAGACGTTGTCCATGAAAGCGCTCACCAGCCAGTCGCCGAGGTTCACGCCGGCGCGCAGCGACACAAAGCTGTTGGCGCTGGGGGTGTAGCTGTAGGGGTTGTACACCGCCTGGTTGTGCGGGTCCTGCACCGCGGCCAGCCAGGGATTGCGGCTCTCGTATTCCCAGTCGGCGCGCACGAAAGCATCGCGCTGGCCGAGGCGCAACGCGTATTCCACGCCGAGCGCCGTAGTCCACGGCGCGATGCTGCCCGGTGCGTAGTCGATCGCCGCCTGGCCCGAAATGGCGTCACCGTCGCTGCTCTTGCAGGGAATGACCGGGATCCCTACCTGGGTCTCGCAGCCACTCGGAGAGTCTTTGGTGTAACGCGCGCTGGTATAGCCACCCGCCAGATCGATGTGCAGAGCATCGAATTGCATCTGCGCTTGCAGGTCAAATCCCTTGGCAACCGCCGTACCGAGGTTGTCGGTGAACTGCAGCCCGCAGTTGCCGGCAACGTACAAGCTCTGCTGGATATCGTTCCACTTGATGTAATAGACGCTCAGGGCGAGCTTGAGCCAGCTGCCGAAGGCGTTCTTGGAGCCGACCTCAAAGTTCTGCGTCGAGTCGGAACGGTAAGTGAGCGGCGCGCCGTTCGGGTACCCGGCCGCCGCCAGGTCCGCGTTGCAGAACGGTGGCAGCGGGGCATTGCCGCCGCCGACCCGGAAGCCCTTCGCGTAGGTGAAGTAGTAGAGGTCGCGCGGATCCACCTGGAAGGCCAGCGTGAGTTTGGGCGTGTTTGGAGTCTCCTTCTGACTGGCCTGGGCCGGGCTCGGTCCGAAGTTCTCGTACCCGTCCGCATAGTGCGAGAGCGTGAACGAGGTGCGCGCCACGCGCTCGCCGATTGTGAGGCGGAACCAGTCCACCGGGGCGTAACTGAGTTCGCCGAACGCGGCGATCTGCCGGTCGAAGGTCGTGTTGTTGTTGTAGTAGATGTCGCAGGCCGGAATGGCGGGATAAGCGGCGTTGGTGGGGCACGAATAAAACACACCGCCGTAGTAGCTCTCGGGCGTGAAGCCGAGCACCGTCGAGAAGAATTGCTCGATCTGCGTGTCCTTCAATTCCTCGATGCTGCCCTCCTTGGCCAGCTGCCAGAACAGGCCCGCCGTCCAGCGCCACTTCGCATCCTCATTGCTGGACTGCCAGCGCACCTCCTGCGTGTAGCTCTGCTGGCGGTTGGTCATCGTGTTCGGCGTCTGGAAATTGGTAAATCCAGCCGGCAGGTGTATGCCGTTGGCGTCCAGCAGCGGAAACCACGCACACCCCGGGTCCTGGCTCGAGGTGCACCCCGATAGGCCCTGGTAGTAAGCCAGATCGTAAACCGTGCCCTGGTAGGCGGTGATCTGCTTGCGATGGAAGTAAGAAGTATTGGAGATGATCTGACTTCCCCCCAGATCCCACTGCACCTTCAGCGCCGGCAACACATAGTCATCGGGGCCGCCGACGCGCTCCGGGGTCGCCGTATTGAAGCGCCCGCGGGCCGGATCGGAGTACGCCGGCCAGAAGGTGGAATCGTCGTGCTTGTCCTGCTTCTGATAGAGAACGCTCGGTGTCACGCTGAAATTGCCCGTCGGCTGCCACACCCCCGCCAGTCGGGCCATGACCGAGTTGGAGAAGTTGATGTTGCGTTCCACCATTGCACCGGTGGTCGGATCGACGCGGTTCACCCAGCCCCCGTCATAGCGGTACCAGAGGCTGCCGCGCACCCCGAACACTCCGTCGACCAGCGGCTGCCCGCGCGCGATGCCGAACTCGGCGTTAGGCTGACCGTACTGGGTGTAGGAGCCCTCGGTGCGGATGTACGTGTCCACGGTGGTCGCGGAGGGTGGCGTCAGGATATAGCGCACCGCCCCGCCCTCGGAGCCCGCGCCGAACAACGTCCCCTGCGGGCCGCGCAGGATCTCCACCCGCTGCAGGTCGAAGGTCTTGGGCAAGGTATCGTCAGGGTTGAAACCCACCGAGCGCATCTGGATAGGCGTGTCGTCGATATAGATGCCGGTGGTCCCGGCGCCACCAGAGGAGGAGATGCCGCGGATCGAGATCGCATTGGTGCCCGAGGTGTCGATGTTGACGCCGGGGGTGAAGCGCGCGACGTCCTGGAAGTCCTTGATGCCGAGCTGGTCCATCGACTCCTGGGTCAGCGCCGTGACGCTGACCGGCACGCGGCTCAATGCTTCCTCGTGCCGCGTGGCAGTCACCACCACTTCCTGCAGTCCGCCGCGGTTCGCCTCCGCGGCGCTCGCGCCCGCCTCCGTGGCCTGCTGCGCGAACAGCGGCTCGTGGGCCGCCGCGGCGCATAGCAGAGCCGCCGCCATGACACGCTTCCCGCCCAATCCCCTCGCGATCCAGATAGCCATTTTTCTCCCCTTTGTCCCGGCCGTGCCTCAGGACTGCAGCAGCACAGCCGCGTCGGCACTCCAGCTGACGAAGACTTCATCGCTCCAGTCGATCGTGGCCTCGGAGGTGCGACGCTCGTTCTGCGCGAACACCGTCACCAGCTTGCCGCTCGTGGTGCGGACGCGGTAAGTGGAACGGTTGCCGAGATAGCCGAGTTCCCATACCGTGCCACGCAGCTGATTGATGCGGTTCCCGTCCCGCGGCTCCTTGGCGAGTCGCACCTTCTCTGGGCGCAGCGCGACCCACACCCGCTGCCCCACATTGAATACGCCGGTCTCATCCACCAGCAGCTCGCCACCGGTTTCGCTGCACTGCACGCGTATCAGCCCGGGCTCACAGGCACACACTGTGCCCTCGAACAGATTTGTGGTACCGACAAAGTCGGCGATGAAGCGGCTGCGTGGAAACTCGTAGATCTCCGCCGGCGTACCCACCTGCACCACCTGCCCCTGATTCATCACCGCGATGCGGGTCGCGAGCGCCATGGCCTCATCCTGGTCATGCGTGACCACGATAAAGGTGATTCCGAGCTTGTATTGCAGGTCCATGAGTTCGAACTGCGTCTGCTCACGCAGCTTCTTGTCGAGAGCCGACAGCGGCTCATCGAGCAGCAGTACCTTCGGGCGACGTATGAGCGCCCGCGCCAGTGCCACGCGCTGGCGTTGACCGCCCGAGAGCTGGTGGGGCTTGCGCCCGCCGAGCGCCCCGAGCTGCACCATGTCGAGCGCCTCCTGCACACGCTGCCGCTTGGTGGCGGCCGGCAGAGACAGGCGGCGCAGACCATAGCCGACATTGTCGGCTACCGTCATGTGGGGAAAAAGCGCGTAAGACTGGAACATCATGTTGACCGGCCGCTCGTGCGGGGGCACCGGCCCAAGCTCCAGTTCATCGATGAACAGCCGCCCGCTGGTGGGGTGCGCGAACCCGGCCAGCATACGCAGCAGCGTCGTCTTGCCACAACCTGACGCACCGACCAGAGCGAACATCTCGCCCTTGTAGATGTGCAGCGTCACCGCGTCGACCGCCACCTGCGTCCCGTAGCTCTTGCTCACCGCCTCGATGCGGATCTGCGGCTGCGCCGTCGGGTCGAGCCAGGGGCGATCCGCGAGAGGCTTGAGCTGTGAGGCGATCATGCGCGCGGGATTATGCGTCAGTAGAGCGCAGGCGGTGTGCTGCGCCGGCGAGCCGGCGCGAAGAATGGACGCTCGACTACGCGCGCGCGCACCACGCGTCGCTGCCAAGTGAGCTCGCGATTGAGATAAATCTCTGCCCACACGGTACTGCCGACGGACACGTAGGCCGCCTCGACCATGGCCAGGGCGAGATTGCGCTTGCAGGTCGGGGACCAGGTTGCGGAGCTGACGCTGCCCACTTCGCGTCGCGCGCTTCGATCGCTGTAGAGGAGCGCGTTGTGGGCGGGCTTGTTGCCGTCCACGTCAAGACCAACCAGCTGTCGCCGCGGCCCGCGCTCTTGTTCGGCGAGCAGCGCCCGGCGTCCGGTGAAGTGGCCCTTGCCGAAGTCCACCAGCCAGCCCAGTCCCAACTCCAGGGGCGAGCGTTCGGTACCGACGTACAGGGTATGGGCCGCCGAGATGAAATCGACGTTAGGCAGCAGGAAACCCGCTTCGATGCGCGCCATGTTGAGGGCGCGCGAGCCGACCGGCCGCACGGCCCGGGGACTGCCCTCCTCCAGCAGCACGTCCCACACCGGTTCGGCATCCGCCGGGCGCAACCACAACTCGTAACCCAGATCGCCAGTGAAACCCGTGCGCGAGACCATCAAGCTCATCGGCTCGCGGCCGGCGCGGGTCAGCGTGAACTCGCCGTGCTCGAACGGACGCAGCCGTTCGATGCCGGTCAGCCCCGCACGCAGCAGCAGTGCACACGAGGTGGGACCCTGCACCGCCAGCGCTGCGATGTCCTCGGTGATCTCCTGGATCTCGACCGCGAAGCCGATGGCCGAAGCCCGCAGCCAGTCGAGCTGCCGCTCGCCAGTACACAGCCGGTACTCCTGCGCACCAATGCAGAACACGGTGCCGTCATCGATGAGCTGACCTGCATCATCGCACCATACGACGTAGGCGACCTTGCCCGGCCCGAGCTTGCTCAGGTCGCGCGTGACGAGTCGGTTGAGAAAGCGCAGTGCGTCCGTCCCGCAGATGCGGTACTTCACCATCGGCGTGAGATCGTAGAGCGAGCTAGCGTTGCGGATGGCGAAGTATTCCTGCTCGACGCTGGTAAAAACGTCGACCGTGCTGTAACCGCTCCATGGCACGAAGCTATCCAGCTGACTCCACTCGCGTGCGCGCTCATGGAACGGAGTCTTCAGCAGGGGTTGCCGGTAGTGCGGTGCGCTCTCGGTGAGCATCAGGCAGCCTCCCGCAGCACTTCGCGCGCGGCGTTGCGCCCGGCGAGCCCCATGACACCGCCTCCCGGATGGCAGCCGGCGCCGCACAGATAGAGGCCGGCCACCGGGGCTCGGTACTGCGTGGCCCCCGGTACCGGGCGCACCAGGAAGAACTGGTCGAGCGCGAGCTCGGCGTGATGCCAGTGACCCCCACCGATGCGGAACTCGCGCTCGATGTCCGGCGGTGCCAGCAACTCGGCGGCGCGCACCCGCTGCGGCAGGTCGGGCGCATAGGCCGCGAGCGTGCTCAGCAGGGTCTGTAGCAGGCGCGGCCGCTGCTCCTCCCAGCCACCCGCGACCTCGTACGGCAGGTACTGCACGATGGCAGACAGCACGTGCTGACCGGACGGAGCCAGCGACGGATCGGCCACGCTGGGCACGGTGACCTCCATCATCGGAGCAGCCGAGTACTCACGGTATTTCGTATGGTTGTAGGCCCGCTCGATGTAATCGGCCGAGGGCGCCAGCAACAGCCGGTCCCGCAAGCACGAGGCCGGCACACCGCGAAAGACCGGCAGGCCATCGAGGGCAAGGTGCAGTTTCCCTGCCAGCCCGCGCGTGCGCAGCTGCGCCACACGGCGCGTAAAGCCGGCATCCAGGTGCTCGCTGCCGAGCAGCTGCAGGAGCGTCGTCTTCGGATCCGCACTGGAGATCACGGCTCGTGCCCGCACCGTCTCCCCGCCCGCCAGCGTCACTGCCTGCACGCGGTCCTCATGCACCAGGATCCGTTCCACCGTCGCATCGGTGCGCAGCCTTACCCCGGCAGCCCTGGCCGCTTCGGCCAGCGCTTGGGTCAAGCTGCCCATGCCGCCGCGCGGCAGCGCAAGCCGCTCTGCCCCCGCGCCGGCGGCGCTGCGGTACAGCAGCGACAGCACGGTACCCGGTGAGCGCGGGCCGTAATTCGTGCCAAGCACCGCATCGAGCGCGAGCGCGCCCTTGAGCAGCGGCGATGCGAAGCGCTCCTCGAGCACGTCGTGGATGCAGATGCCGCCGATGCGCAGCAGCTCGCGCAGATCGGTGCGCCCCAGACGCCGGATGCGCAAGGCGAGGCTGAGGAGAGCACCGCGGTCACGCCACGCACCAGTCCCTAGCCGCGGCGGCGTCTGGTTGAGTACCGGGTGCAGTGCCGCGGTAAAACGGCGCAGCAGCGCACGCCACTCCTGAAATGCCGCGCTGTCCGGCGCCGGTGCTCCGGATGACAGCTCGGTGAGAGTGCCCTGCGCCAGGTGCAGCGGTGAGCCGGAAGGGTCGAGCGCCAGCGTGCCGACCTCGCGCGCGGCCCAGGCCAAGCCATGGCGCTCAAGCTGCAACTCGCGCATGAGCGCCGGTGGCATGAGGTGCAACAGGTGCGCACAGGCAGAGACCCTGAATCCGGGAGCAAATTCGCGCGTAATGGCGGCTCCTCCGAGCGACGGTGCCGCCTCCAGTACCAGGACGGAACGGCCCGCCCGTGCCAGGTAAGTGGCGCACACGAGGCCGTTGTGGCCGCCACCGACCACCACACAGTCGTAAGCGGCGGCGGCGCTCACGTACGCCCGAGGTCGCGCAGGATTGCGGCGGCGGCGTTGGCACCCGGTGCACCCATGACTCCGCCGCCAGGGTGAGTGCTGGAGCCGCACATGTACATGCCGCGTACCGGAGCGCGGTACTGCGCGTAGCCAGGGAGCGGGCGGTTGAAAAGGAGTTGATCGAAGGTCAGCTCGCCCTGAAAGATGTTGCCCTCCGTAAGGCCCACCTCGGCCTCGATTTCGCGCGGCGTGCGAATCTCCGCGTGCAGTATCAGCTCCTTGAAGTCCGGGCTGTGCCGGGCAATGGCGTCGATGACGGTGGCGCCGAAGGCCTCGCGCTTGGCGGCGGTCCAATCGCCATCGGCGAGCTGGTAGGGGCAGTACTGCACGAACACCGACATGTAGTGTTTTCCATCCGGTGTCATGGTCGGATCGATCTGCGTCGGAATCAGCATGTCGACGTACGGAGCGCTCGACCAGCGCCCTTCCTTCCAGTCATCGTAAGCGCGCTCAACCATCTCGAGCGTATCCGTGATGTGCATGTCGCCGCGGGTGGCGGGCGAGCCCTGCGGAATGGCCGGAAACTGCGGCAGCCCGTCGAGCGCGATGTTGAGCTTGCCGGAGGAGCCGCGGATCTTGAACTTGCGTACCCTGTCGAGGAACTCAGGCGGCAGGTGCGCCGCTGCCACCGTCTTGAGAAAGGTGCGTTTCACGTCGAGATTGGAGACCACCACACGCGCTGTAATTTCCTCCCCGCTTTCGAGCACGACGCCGGTGGCACGGCCGCTTTGCACTCGCACCTCTTCGACCGGGGCGCCCGTCCTGATCTCGCCACCGCTCGCCTGCAGGGAGCTCGCCAGCGCCTGGGTGATCGCACCCATCCCGCCCCGGGCGAAGCCCCATGCTCCCACCGCACCGTCGATGCTGCCCATGTAGTGGTGCAGCAGGACGTAGGCCGAACCCGGCGAGCGCGGTCCGAGCGCGGTGCCGATGATCGAGCTGCCAGCCAGGTGCGCCTTTACGATCTCGCTTTCGAAATACTCCTCGAGCATGTCGGCGCAGCTCATGGTGTAGAAGCGCAGCGTGTCGTACATCCGCGCCTCCCCCAGGCCGTGGAAATGACGGGCGAGGAACAGCAACTCGCGGATGTCCCGCGGCCTGAATGAGGTCGGATCGGGCGGCTCGCGCATCAGCAACGGCTTGATGAAGCGGCAGTGCCGCAGCATGTCGCGTACGTAACGCTCGTATGCCTCGGCATCGTGACGCGAGTGACGGGCGATTTCGCGGCGCAGTGCGTCGTGATTGTCGTATATGGCGAGGTGCTCGCCATTCCGCATGAGAGTACAACCGCCTTCGTAGGGAATGATTTGCAGGCCAAAGCGCGGTAACTCCAGCGCACGGATGATCTCGGTGCGCAGCAGGCTGCACACATACGAGCAATTCGAATAGGTGAAGCCGTCGTAGAGCTTGCGGCTGACGGCGGCGCCACCGACGAAGGTATTGCGCTCGAGTACCAGTACCTGCAGTCCGGCGCGCGCCAGATAACAGGCGTTGACCAGGCCGTTGTGGCCGGCCCCGATGACGATGGCGTCGTAGCGGCTGCGACCGGTGGAACTCATGTGCGCGGTAGCGCCTGCGCGCGTCAGGCCGGAACCCGACGGGTGCTACCGAGCGCGTCGAGCGTGCGGTCGACCGCGATCTCGAAAGCGCTCAGGGTGTCCCGCAGGCAGGCATCGTCGTGCGCAGCTGACATGAACCAAGGCTCGCGCGAGTCTGGTTCGCACAGTATGCACTCGTCGTGCAGCACTCTGGCGACGGCGTCGTAGAACGTGTAGTCGCTGCGCTTCCAATCCCGGTAGGTGCGGGGCGGCTCATGTGCGAAATACAGCCCGCTCATGGAGGGATGGCCGACGAAACTGTGTGCAATGCCCCGCGCCTTGAGAATCGCGCTCTTGCCCTGGCGCAGCCGCGTACCATAAGCAGCCAGGCGCTCGAGGGCATCGGTCTCCGCCAGGATCTGCAGGGTCTTCTCCGCGGCCGCGAGCGACACCGGATGCGCAGTGTAGGTACCGCCGTGGGCGACACCCTTACCGAGTTTGCGCATGATCTCCTCACGACCCGCCAGGACCGAGATCGGATAACCATTCGCCACCGCCTTGGCGAAGGTGCAGAGGTCGGCTCGCACGCCGTAGAGCTCCTGCACGCCGCCGCGTGCCACGCGGAAGCCGGTCTTGACCTCATCGATGATCATAACCACGCCGTACCGGTCACATAGCTCACGCGCAGCTCGCACGTACGCTGGTTCTGCGGCGATCCCCAGGCAGTTGCCCATGATGGGCTCGATGAGCAGGCACGCGATGTTGTGGCCGTGGCGCTTCAGGACGTCCTCGAGCTGGTTGGCATCGTTGGCCTGCACGAAATGCGCGAAGTTGCGCGTGGCGAGCGGCACGCCCTCGCTGTAGGGGTAGACGACCGGGTCGCCCACCTCGGCCCACTTCTCCATCGGCGTGTACCACATGGCGGCGTCAAACAGGCCGTGATAGCTGCCCTCGAGAATCACGTAATTGTCGCGGCCGGTGTAGGCGCGTGCCAGGCGCAGCGCCGCCATCACCGCTTCGGTGCCCGAGTTCGAAAACCGCACCAGTTCCGCTGCCGGCACCATCTGCGAAATGCGTTCGGCCACGCTCAGCTCGCGCTCGGTGGAGAGCGCGAAGACACCGCCCACCTCCATCCCGGCGCGCGCCGCGGCGTCCACGCGCGGATCGGCATAGCCGAGGATCGACGGCCCGTACCCCATGCGGTAGTCCACGTACACGTTGCCATCAAGGTCGGTGACCCGTGCGCCGCGCCCGTGTTTCACATAAATGGTGCGATCCTCACCCCAGAATCGGAAATTGGACGCGACACCGAGCGGCAGACGCTGCAGGGCCCGCCGAAAATGCTCTCGATTGCGCGTGAGGGTGCGGGCCATGGTGATCTCCGAAAAAAAAAGGTAACGACGGCGCCAAGTTACCATCGCTCCCGGGTACAGTCTATATGATCATATAATTTTTTCGGCTAGAATTATATGTTCATATACCCCACGCGGAGGCTCTGCTATGAGCTCACCCCTCGTCCGTCCGGTTGAGCCCCCCGCCCCCGCGATGGCGCGTGCCCTGCCAGCCTGGGTCTACAACCACCCCGAGATGGCGCGCCTGGAGTACGAGCGCATCCTCAAGCCCAGTTGGCAGGTCGTATGCCACCTGAGTCAGCTGCGCCGCGCGGGGGATTTCGTGACGCTCGACATGGGCCGCGACAGCATCGTCGCGGTCCGCGACTCGCACGGCGAAGTCCGCGCCTTTCATAACGTCTGCCGCCACCGCGGCGCGCGCCTTCTCGCTGGCCACGGTAACTGTCCAGGTGCGATCACGTGCCCCTATCACGGCTGGTCGTACCGCCACAGCGGTGATTTGTTGGGCATTCCCGCCCGCGACACTTTCCCGCCGCTGGAGCGCGCGCAGCTCGGCCTCAAACCGGTGCGCTTGCAGATCTTCCTCGGCTTCGTCTTCGTCTGTGTCGCCGGCACACCGCCGCCGATTGACCAGGTGCTAGCCGAGGTTGCCGAAGAGTTCCTGCCGTTCCGTTTCGAGGAGATGGAGCTGCTCAGTGAATACGTGGAGCACTGGGAGTGTGACTGGAAGGTTGCTATCGACAATTACCTCGAGTCCTACCACGTTCCGATCGGGCACCCCGGGCTATACCGCACCTTCACGCCGGACTATGACGATCAGCGCCGCCTGCACAGCGGAGTCGCGCGCGGCGCGAGCTGGCTGCGCGCACAGCCCTCCAGCCGCTGGACCGAGCGCATGTACCAACAGCTGATCGGGAGTGTGGCTACGCACCTGCCGGAGCGCGAACGCCGTCGCTGGAGCTTCTACAGCGTATTGCCGAACCTTGGCATCGACGTTTTCCCGGAGCAAATGGACTACTTTCAGGTCCTGCCCCGCGGCCCGGGAAAATGCACCGTGCGTGGAGCGGTCTACGGTCTGCCCGATACGAGACGGGAGATGCGCATCGCGCGCTACCTCGGAGGGCGTATCAACCGTCAGGTCCAGCGCGAGGATCAGTTCCTGTGCGAGCGAGTGCAGCAGGGGCTGGCCTCCGACAGCTACGAGCCCGGGCCGCTGTCCTCAATCGAGCACTGGATGCTTGAGTTCCACAACCTGCTGCGCGAGCGCATTCCGGAAGCGCGACTGGCCACGGCGCCGGCACGCTTCAACTGACGGCGCGCAGCAAGGCCGCGATCGAGCGGCGAAACTCGACGAGCGCGCTGCCTACCGGGCCCGCTTCCTCGGCGGGCGCGCCACTCAGCAGTCCGGCTTGGGTCGAAGTAGCCAGCGCCAGCTCGCTCCTCAGCCAGTGATCGAGTCGGCGCTGCCACGCGGTGCGGGTACCGGCAGCACGCCCGCTGGGGGTCAGTTCGAAACGGCGGACGCGTGCACTGCCGGGCGCGAGCGGCATGACCTGCAGGACTACCGCGGCGTCGCCCTCGCGCTGCAGCAATTGGTTGGGTGGCAGGAAATCGCAGTTCGGCAGGCTGCGTTCGAGCCACTGTTCGATCAACACCTTCCAATCGGCGCCCACGTCGAAATCACTCACCGGCCCAGGGCGCAGAGCTCCCACCTCACGCCACGCGGGGGACAGCGCCGCAGCCGCGGCTCCCCCCTCGGCACGCGCGAAGATCAGGCCGTCCTCGCAACGCAGCGGTAGTGCCAGCAGGTCGCCGCTGGTCCGGCCTTCCACGAGGTGTCCATCGAAGGTGTATGTAAGGTCGTGGGCGGCGCAGCGAATCGCGCTCTGCAGGTGGCCACGCCGCTCGCTAAGCAGCGCGTGTGGGCTGCGTCGACAGGTATTGCGGAAGGCGTGGAGGCGCGCGCGCTCGGCCCGCACCACCAACACGCGCTCACCGCCCAGATCCCCGGTCAGATAGTCCCCGGCCCGGCGCAGCTCGCCCTCGTGCCCGATCATCTGCCAAGCCGAGCGCAGCAACCGCTCACGTTCCGCGGCCAGGAGAGGTGGGCTGGCATACGCCGCGGCGGCCAACCGGGCGCCATCGGTGGGTAGTGCAACGCTGGCCGGCACCGGCACCACGGCGTCGCGGAATTCGGTCGGAAAGACAGAGCGCAAGTAAGCGAGCGAGCGCTGCACCGCAGCCGCTCGGTCGATGTTCGCTTCACTCTGGAAGGCAAAACCCTGCCACAGGACCTCGAGTACGCCGATGAGGCCCAATGCCACCGCGTCGGCATCTAGATGCCGCGCACCGCTGCTGCCGATGAGCCGGCTGATGAGATCGCGCACCAGCTCGGCGAAGTCATCGTCCTTCTTGCCGCAAATGTCGTAGTATTCTTGCCGCGAGCTAGCCTCGCCCCAGAATGCATACCACACCGAAACCTTGCGCGGGCTGGCGATATCCGCATCGAGATACAGATCCACCAGCAGGCGCAGAGCCTGCACTGGCGCCTCCCGCAACTGCGCGACCGGCTTGAGGACGCGTTCGTCGAACTCGGCGGCCAGGTAGGCCAGCGAGGCCACCAGCATGGCCGCCTTCGAAGTGAAGTAAAAGCGCACGATCCCCGGCGACAGGTCGGCCAGTGCCACTACCTTCTCGACCGTGGTACGCGAAGGCCCGTAGATGTGCAGCGCCGAAATGCACGCCTCGATGAGCCGCTGGCGCTGGCGCTGACGGGTGCGCGAACCGTTGCCCGGCGAGGAATCGACCTTGGAGCTGCGTTGCGCGCGCACGTTACCCGGACCTCGAGGCCACCGACGCTACGGTGCGCGGGTCTACACTGTACCGGAGTTTATCGCGCACAATAGGCCGGGGGGCACAGATGCGGCAGACCGCATGCATTTAAACTGGCGACCGGGCCGCTGGCTGATCATTCTGCCGCCGCTGCTGTTCCTGCTGGTCTTTTTCCTGATCCCATTCCTTTTCGCCTTCAAGATCAGCTTCGCGGAGGCGGTGCCGCGTGTACCGCCCTTCACCGACGTGATCTCCTTCACCCCCGAGCATCATTTGCGGCTCGCGGTCCACCTCGGCAACTACCGCTACCTGCTCACCGACGAGGTTTACGGGGTCGCCTACCTGTACTCGCTGCGCACGGCCTTCTTGTCGACCCTGATTTGTCTGCTCATCGGCTATCCGATGGCCTATGCGATCGCGCGCAGCCCGAAGTCCAGCCAGAACGTGCTGCTGCTCATCATCATGCTACCGTTCTGGACCTCGTTCCTGCTGCGCGTCTACGCCCTCGAGGGCATCATCCGCGATAACGGCTTTCTGAACACGGTGCTGCTGCACCTCGGTCTGATCCACCATCCGCTGCACATCATGCGCACGAGCCTGGCGGTATACATCGGCATCGTCTATTCCTACTTGCCGTTCATGGTGCTGCCGCTGTTTGCCACCCTGGAGAAGCTCGACCCCACGCTGCTCGAGGCCGCGGGCGACCTGGGCAGCACGCCGCGGCGCGCCTTCTTGGACATCACCCTGCCCCTCTCCGTCCCCGGCATGGTGGCAGGTTCGATGCTGGTGTTCATTCCCGCGGTCGGCGAATTTGTGATTCCCTCGCTGCTTGGCGGCCCTAACAACCTGATGATCGGGCGCGTGCTGTGGGATGAGTTCTTTGGTAATCACGACTGGCCCGTCGCCGCCGCGGTCGCCATCGCGTTTCTGCTGCTGCTGGTCGGGCCGATCGCCATCTACCAGTACTACAACGTGCGTCAGCTCGAGACCTAGCCGCCGATGGCACGCCGTTCTCCGTTCGCGCTGCAGACGGTGCTGTTCGCCGGCATTGCGCTCTTGTACCTGCCGATCCTGGTGCTGATCGGCTACTCCTTCAACGCCTCGCCACTGGTGAACGTGTGGGGCGGATTCTCGACCGCATGGTACGGCCAGCTGGTGCACAACCGCCAGCTCCTAGAAGCCGCACTGCTGTCCCTCGAAGTCGCTGTCG
>JAFAPI010000161.1 GCA_019247195.1 Gammaproteobacteria bacterium | reverse complement strand
GCCGCTGTAGCCGAAGATGGCGGTCACGCCCTCATCCGCCAGCACCTGCATGATCATGCTGGCGCCGCTCATGCGCTGACCGGCGAGCGGGTGGCCCCCGGGGCGTGGCTGAGTGAGGGAATCGGTCATCGGGAACCCAGTGTCGTCGGTGAGCTCACCGGGGCGGAACGCACCGGAACCATCGAGCCTAGCAGCTTGCCCTGATGGTGCAAACTTGAGCCGATCCCTTATTCTGCAGGCGCTTCCTTACCCGCTCCTTAACGAATTTCATGCGCCATATCATCGCCATCCTGCTGCAGAACGAGGCCGGCGCGCTCAACCGCGTGGCGGGTCTTTTCTCCACCCGCGGCTACAACATCGAGTCGCTGTCGGTGGCGCCGACGGATGATCCCACCGTCTCGCGCCTCACCCTGGTGACCTCCGGCTCCGATGCCGTCATCCAGCAGATCCTCAACCAGCTCAACAAGCTCATCGACGTGGTCAACGTGCTCGACATGACGCGCGGGGAGCACGTCGAGCGCGAGCTCATCCTGCTCAAGCTCAAGGTGGAGGCGGGGCAGACGGATGCGGTGCGCGGCCAGGTGGTGCGCAGCGGCGGCCGGGTGCTCGACCCGGCGCTCGAGGGCTTCATCGTCGAGCTCACGGCGAGCGAGGCGGAGATCGACGCGTTCCTCGAGGAGCTCGGGCGGCGCGCGCAGCTGCTCGAGGTGGTGCGCAGCGGCGCGCTCGGCCTCAGCCGCAGTGCCCGTCCGCTGCGGGCGCGGGCCCCGCGCCCCGAGCCCGCGCGCGGGGCGGGCGAGGGCTAGGGCAGCAGCACCGTGGCGCCGGTGGTGCGCCGGCCCTCCAGGTCGCGCTGGGCGTCCGCGGCCTGGGCGAGCGGATAGCGCTGGCCGATCAGCACCTTCACCTTGCCCGCGCGCACCACCGCGAAGAGCTCGCGCGCGGCGCGCTCGAGTTCGGGACGCGTGCCGGTGTAGTGAAAGAGCGTCGGCCGGGTGAGGAACAGCGAGCCGCGGCGCGAGAGCTCGAGCGGGCTGATGGCCGGCGGGGCGCCGGAGGCGTTGCCGTAACTCACCATCAGGCCGAGCTTCTGCAGGCAGTCGAGGGACTCCATGAAGGTGTCCTTGCCGACCGCGTCGTAGACCACGCGCACCCCCTGACCCTTGGTGAGCGCGCGCACCGAGGGGGCGAGCTCGTCGCGCCCCGAGATGAGCACGTGGCGGCAGCCGTGGCGGCGGGCGAGCTCGGCCTTCGCCTCGCTGCCGACGACACCGATGACCCGCGCGCCGAGCGCGCGCGCCCACTGGCACAGCAGCAGTCCGACCCCGCCGGCCGCGGCGTGCACCAGCAGCGTCTCGCCGCGGGCCACGCGGTGCGTGCGCCGCAGCAGGAAGTGCGCGGTCAGGCCCTTCAGCATCAGCGCCGCCGCCTGCTCGTCGGCGATGCCGCGCGGCACGCGCACCACGCGCTCGGCGGGCACGTTGCGCACCTCGCAGTAGGCGCCCGGCACCGGCCAGACGTAGGCGACGCGCTCGCCGACCCGCAGCGTGCGCACCCCGCGGCCGAGCGCGCTCACCACCCCCGCGGCCTCGCGGCCCAGGCCGCTCGGGAGCGAGGCCACCGGGTAGAGGCCGGTGCGGTCGTAGACGTCGATGTAGTTGAGGCCGATCGCGGTGTGACGGATCTGCACCTCGCCGGGGCCCGGCGGGCCGACCTCGAGCTCCTCCAGGGTGAGCACCTCGGGGCCGCCGGTCTTGTGGAAGCGGATGGCGCGCGACATGGCAGCCCTAGAGCGCGGCGTCGTCGGTCTCGCCGGTGCGGATGCGGATGACACGCTCGATGTCGGTGATGAAGATCTTGCCGTCGCCGACCTTGCCGGTCTTGGCAGCGCGGATGATGGCCTCGATGACCTGGTCGACGAGATCGCCGCGCACCGCCACCTCGATGCGGGTCTTGGGCACGAAGTCGACCACGTACTCGGCGCCGCGGTAGAGCTCGGTGTGGCCGCGCTGGCGGCCGAAGCCCTTCACCTCGGTGACCGTCATGCCCGACACCCCGATGTCGGACAGTGCCGCCCGCACGTCATCGAGCTTGAAGGGTTTGATGATCGCGGTGACGAGTTTCATGGCGCTCTCCGGCGGGGCACGGCGGGGCATTTTGCAGTTTTCGTGCCACGCTGGCGAGACGTTGGCGGGCGTGCCTGCGGCCGCGTCGCGGCCCAGGCTGCACCAGCGCGGCGCGGGCTGCCCAGTGCTGGTGCGCGCGGGCTATCCTTCGGTCATGCTCGGGCACATCGTGATCGTCGGCGCCGGTCAGGTCGCGGTGCAGGCCATCGACACGCTGCGGCGGCGCGGCTTCACCGGCTCGCTCACGCTCGTCGGCGAGGAGCCGTGGCTTCCCTACCAGCGTCCGCCGCTCTCTAAGAAGTACCTGGCCGGCAGCCTCGAGCGCGAGCGGCTGCTGATCCGCCCGGCGCACTTCTATACCGAGCACAAGGTCACGACGCTCCTCGGGCGGCGCGTGAGCGCGATCGACCCGCGCGAGCGGCAGGTGCGGCTCGAGGACGAGGCGGCGTTGTCCTTCGATGCGCTGCTGCTCGCCACCGGCAGCCGGCCGCGCTCGCTCCCGGTGCCGGGCATCGACCTGCCCGGCGTGTACAGCCTGCGCAGCATCGCGGACGTCGATCGCATCCGCGCCGAGTGCCGTCCGGGCGCGCGCCTGGTGGTCCTGGGCGGGGGGTACATCGGGCTCGAGGTGGCGGCCACCGTGCGCGAGCTGGGCCTCGAGGTCGACGTGCTCGAGATGGCCGAGCGGGTCATGGGGCGGGTGACGTGCCCGGAGGTGTCCGCGTTCTACGAGGCCGAGCACCGGCGCGCGGGGGTGCGCATCCACTGCGGCGCGCAGGTGGCGGCGCTGCACGCCGATGCGCGCAGCGGGCGCGTGCGCATCGTCCTCACCCGCGACGGGGGTGAGTACCCGGCCGACCTGGTCCTGCTCGCCGTCGGGGTCGCCCCCGCGGACGAGCTCGCGCGCGCGGCGGGGCTCGAGTGCGAGAACGGCGTGGTAACGGATGCGCACTGTCGCAGCTCCGCTCCCGACGTGTACGCCGCCGGCGACTGCGCCAACCATCTCAACCGCCAGTACGGGCGGCACCTGCGGCTCGAGTCGGTCGACAACGCCTTCGAGCAGGGCACCACGGTCGCCCTCAACCTGCTCGGCACGCCGACGCCGCACGAGAAGGTGCCCTGGTTCTGGTCGGATCAGTACGACCTGAAGCTCATCATCGTGGGGGTCAACGCCGGCTATGACCGCCTGGTGCTGCGCGGGGACCCGGCGACGCGCAGCTTCTGCGCCTGCTACCTGCGCGGGGACGAGCTGATCGCCATCGATACCGTCAACAGTCCGCGCGAGCAGCTCGCGGCGCGCAAGCTCATCGCCGCGCATGCGCGCGTCGATGCGACGCGGCTCGCCGACCCGGCGGTACCTCTCAGGGAGGCGGCGCGGGCGTAGCGAGTCGCAGCAGCAGGTCCCGCGCCTCCACCGTCTGCCCGGCCCGCACCAGCACCTCCTCGACCGTGCCGGCGCGCTCGGCGCGCACCGCGGTCTCCATCTTCATCGCCTCGAGCGTGACGAGCAGCGTGCCGGGCGCCACCGCGGCGCCGGCCTGGACGGCCACGCTCGCCACCACCCCCGGCATCGGCGCGCCGACGTGCGCGGGGTTATCGGTGGCCGCACGCGGCGGTGCCGCCCGCGGCGCGATGCTGCGGTCCGCGGTGCGCACCGAGCGCGGCTGTCCGTTCAGCTCGAAGAACACCGTGCGCGTGCCGTCCTCGTGCGGCTCGCTGCTGGCGAGGTAGCGCACGATGAGGGTCTTGCCGCGCTCGAGATCGACCGCGATCTCCTGGCCGGGCTCCATGCCGTAGAAGAACACCGGCGTCGGCAGGATGCTCGGGTCGCCGTGGCGGGCGCGCTCGCGCGCGTAGCTCTGCCAGACGCGCGGGTACATGAGGTGCGAGGCGAGATCCTCATCGCTCACCGGGCGCGGCAGCTCGGCCTGGATGCGGGTGCGCTCGGCGGCGAGGTCGACCGGCGCGAGCCGCGCCCCCGGACGCGCACGGCTCGGCTCCTCGCCCTGCAGCACCTTGCGGGCCAGCGCCTGCGGGAAGCCGCCGTGCGGCTGGCCGAGATCGCCGCGGAAGAACTGCACCACCGAAGCCGGGAATGCCACCGGGGTGTGCGGGTCGAGCAGCTGCTCGCGCGTCAGGCCGGCGCTCACCATGAGCAGGGCCAGATCGCCGACCATCTTCGAGGTCGGCGTCACCTTGATGAGGTCGCCCAGCAGCTCGTTCACCGTCGCGTAGGCGGCCGCGACCTCCGGCCAGCGCGCGGCCTCGATGCCGAGGGCACGCGCCTGCTCGCGCAGGTTGGTGTACTGACCGCCCGGCATGCCATGGACGTAGACCTCGGAGGCCCCGGCGCGCATCTCGCTCTCGAAGGCCGCGTACTGGCGCCGCACCTGCTCCCAGTAGGCGGAGAGGGCGCGCACCGCGTCAGGGTCGAGCTGCGTGTCGCGCGGCGAGAAGCGCAGCGCCTCGATGAGCGAGCCGAGGTTCGGTTGCGAGGTGAGCCCGCTCAGGGCATCCATCGCGGCATCGACCGCGTCCGCCCCGGCGGCGACCGCCGCCAGCACGCTCGCCGCGCCGATCCCGGAGGTGTCATGGGTGTGAAAGTGCACCGGCAGGCCCGTCTCCTGCTTGAGCGCGCGCACCAGCTCATAGGCGGCGCGCGGTCGGCACAGGCCCGCCATGTCCTTGATGCCGAGCAGGTGCACACCGGCGGCCTTGAGCTCGCGCCCCAGGCGCACGTAGTAGTCGAGGGTGTACTTGCGCTCGCGCGGATCGCTCAGGTTCCCCGTGTAGCAGAGCGCCCCCTCGGCGAGCTTGCCCGACTCGCGCACCGCCTCGATCGCGACGCGCATGTTCTCCACCCAGTTGAGCGAGTCGAAGATCCGGAACAGGTCGATGCCGTTGGCCGCGGCGCGCGCCACGAAGAAGCGCACGACGTTGTCCGGGTAGTTGGTGTAGCCCACCGCGTTGGCCGAGCGCAGCAGCATCTGCAGCAGCAGGTTCGGCACCGCCGCGCGCAGCGCCACGAGGCGCTGCCAGGGATCCTCGCGCAGGTAGCGCAGCGCCACGTCGAAGGTGGCTCCGCCCCAGCACTCGAGCGAGAACAGCTGCGGCAGCCGCGCCGCGTAGTAGGGGGCGATCGCCAGCATGTCGCGGGTGCGCAGGCGCGTGGCGAGCAGGGACTGGTGCGCATCGCGCAGCGTCGTGTCGGTGACCAGCACCCGCTCCTCGGCGAGCATCCAGCGCGCGAAGCCCTCCGGCCCGAGCGCCTCGAGGCGCTGGCGCGTACCGGGCGCGGGCGCCGCCAGCGCCCCGGGCGGCAGGCGCACCTCGGTCGGCGCCGGCCGCGGCCGGCCGCGCAGCTCGGCGTTGCCGTTGACGATGGTGTCGGCGATGAAGGTGAGGATGCGCGTGGCGCGGTCGCGCTTGCGCGGCGCGCGCAGCAACTCGGGCGTCTCCTCGATGAAGCGCGTGGTGTAGTCGGCGGCGGCGAAGCGTGGGTGCGTGATCAGCTGGTCGAGGAAACGCAGGTTGGTCATGACGCCGCGGATGCGGAACTCGGCGAGCGCCCGGTGCATGCGCGCGATGGTCTCCTCCGCCTCCGGCGCCCAGGCCGTCACCTTCACCAGCAGCGAGTCGTAGGAGCGGGTGATGATCGCGCCGGTGTAGGCGGTGCCGGCGTCGAGCCGGATGCCGAAGCCTGCCGGGCTGCGGTAGGCGCTGATGCGACCGTAGTCGGGGACGAAGTTGTCTTCCGGGTCCTCGGTGGTGATGCGGCACTGCAGGGCGTGGGCGTGGAGGCGGATCTGCGCCTGCTCCGGCACGCCGCTGGCGGCGCTGCCGAGGCGCGCCCCGCCCGCGATGCGCAGCTGCGCCTTCACCAGGTCGATGCCGGTCGCGCACTCGGTGACCGTGTGCTCGACCTGGATGCGCGGATTCACCTCGATGAAGTAGCAGCGGCCGCTGTCGGCGTCCTGCAGGAACTCGACGGTGCCGGCGTTGCGGTACTCGGCGGCGCGGCCGATCGCCAGCGCCGCCGCGCACAGCTCGGCGCGCTGCGCCTCGCTGAGAAAGAGCGCGGGGGCGCGCTCGACCACCTTCTGGTTGCGGCGCTGCACCGTGCAGTCGCGCTCGAAAAGGTGCACGAGGTTGCCGTGCGCATCGCCGAGGATCTGCACTTCCACGTGCCGCGCCCGGCCCACCAGCTTCTCGAGGTACACCTAGTCGTTGCCGAAGGCGGCGCGCGCCTCGCGCCGCGCGAGCGGCAGCAGCTCCTCGAGCTGCGCCGCGTCCTCGATGCGACGCATGCCGCGCCCGCCCCCGCCCCAGCTCGCCTTGAGCATCAGCGGGTAGCCGATGGCGGCCGCGAGGCGGGCGACGGCCGCCGGGTCCGCCGGCAGGGGTCCGGTCGCCGGCATCACCGCCACGCCGGCTCCCGCCGCGAGCGCGCGCGCGCTCACCTTGTTGCCCAGCACGCGCAGGGTCTGCGGGCTCGGGCCGACGAAGATCAGCCCGGCCGCCTCGCAGGCGGCGGCGAACTCCGGGTGCTCGGCGAGGAAGCCGTAGCCGGGGTGCACCGCATCGACCTGCGCCGCGTGGGCGATACGCAGCAGGTCCGGCACGTCGAGGTAGGCCTCGATCGGCCCGCGCCCCGCGCCGACCGGGTAAGCCTCGTCGGCCTTGGTCCGGTGCAGCGAGAAGCGGTCCTCGTGCGAGTACACCGCGACGGTGCGCAGCCCGAGCTCGCTCGCCGCGCGCAGCACCCGGATGGCGATCTCGCCGCGGTTGGCGACCAGCAGGCTGCGGATCCGCTGCGGGTGGGCGGGATTCACTTTAAGATGCACCGTCGTGTCGGGGGGCCGCGCCGGCGCGGGAGCCCGCGCGGAAACGGCGTGGCGATCATAGCCGCTTTGGAGGGTGACATGTCGCGCCGCAGCTGGCTCGCGATAACGTCTCCGTGGGCCGTCGCGTGCGGCGCCGAGCCGCCGCTCGCGCCGCAGACGAGCGCCGCGCGCGAGACGCCCTGATGCACGCCATCGCCATCCACGGCGGAGCGGGCGCCGTGCCGCGTGCGAGCCTCGCGGCGGAGCGCGAGGCACGCTACCGCGCGGGTCTCGAGCGCGCGCTCGATGCGGGTTACGCGCTGCTCGAGGCAGGCGGCAGCGCGCTGGATGCGGTGTGCGCCGCGGTACGGCTGCTCGAGGACGATGCCAGCTTCAATGCGGGCCACGGCGCGGCGCTCACGCGCGACGGCGCGGCGGAGCTCGACGCGGCGATCATGGACGGGCGGCAGATGCGCGCCGGCGCGGTCGCCTCGCTACGGCACGTGAAGAACCCGATCGAGCTGGCCCGGCACGTGATGGAGAAGTCGCGCCACGTGCTGCTGGTGGGTGCCGGCGCGGAGGAATTCGCGCTCGAGCAGGGCCTCACGCTCGTGCCCAACCAGTACTTCCGCACCGCCGAGCGGCTCGAGCAGCTCGACGCCGAGCAGCGCGGTACGCGCGTGTCGGACCTCGTGCCGCCGGCCGCGCAGGGCACGGTCGGAGCGGTGGCGCGCGATGCGGCCGGTAATCTCGCCGCCGCCACCTCGACCGGCGGCATGACCAACAAGCGCCCCGGGCGCGTCGGCGACTCGCCGATCATCGGCGCGGGCACCTACGCGAAGAATGGCGTCTGCGCGGTCTCGGCCACCGGCCACGGCGAGTACTTCATCCGTGCCGTGGCGGCGCACCACGTCTGCGCCGCGGTAGAGCACCGCGGCCTGACGCTCGAGGCGGCGGTGGCGGAGCTGCTGCACCAGGTGCTGCCCGCGCTCGGCGGCGACGGCGGGCTGATCGCGCTCGACCACGCCGGGCGCATCGTCATGGATTTCAGCACCGAGGGGATGTTCCGTGGCGCGCGCGACTCGAACGGCCGCCGCGACATCGCCATCTACTGAGACCCTGACCCGCCGTTAGGCCCGCGGCGGTCGCAGGGCGCTCGGCGGCCGCGCCTCCCAGCGCGCCCATACCCGCCGCAGGTGCTGCGCCGAGTGGAACCCCGCGCTGAGCGCCACGCGCTCCAGGTCCAGGCGGCTCTGCGTGACCAGCTGCCGCGCCAGCGCGAAGCGGATCAGCTGCACGTAATCGAGCGGGCTGCAGCGCGCGTGCTCGGCGAACAGGCGCGTCAGGTTGCGCTGGCTGGTGCAGGCAACCGCGGCGAGCGCGGCGGCATTCCAGCGTGCAGCGGGATCGCGCGTCACCGCGTCCTGGACGCGGTGCACGGCCGGGTGCAGGTGGTTGCGGTGCATCACCCACGGCGAGAGGGCCGGGTCGGTGCCGGAGCGGCGCAGGTAGACGACCAGGTCGCGGGCGATGTCGGCGGCGATGCGGGCGCCGAGCTGCACGCCGATGAGGTGCAGCGCGAGATCCAGCCCGGCCGTCACCCCGGCGCTGGTGAACACCGGGCCGTCCTCGACGAAGATGCGGTTCGCGAGCACCTGCGCGCTCGGCTCGACGCGGCGCAGCTCCTCGAGGTGCACGTGATGGGTGGTGCAGGTGCGGCGCGCCAGCAGGCCGGCGTGTGCCGCGAGTACGCTCCCGGCGCATACGCACATGAGGGTACCGGGCCGCACCGCAGCCGAGCGCAGCCAGTCGATCACCTCGCGCGTCCCGGGGCGGGTCGGGTCGACGGGCTCGCCGACCAGCCCGTGCAGCACCAGGATGCATTCGGCACCGACGCGCGCCGGCAGCGGCTCGAGGGCGGCGAGAGTCAGACCGCCGGCCGCGGTGAGCTCGCGCTGCGCGGCCACGAAGCGCAGCCGGTAGCTGCCGGGCTGCTGCTGGTTGGCATTGCGGAACGCATCGGCCGGACCGGCCAGGTCCAGCAGCACCAGCTGCGGCTGCAGGACAAAGAGGACCTCGCGGGTGCCCCCCGCCCCCATCAGGCGAGCGCGCCCGCGGTCGAGACGATCGTGGCGAATCGCTCGTCGAGGACCATTTCCGTGCGCTCGCGGATCTCCGCCGGCGACACGCGCCGCCCCCCGCGCGTGTGCATCGGGAAGGTGAGCGTCGCATCCGTGACGTAGCGCACCTTGAAGCCGAGGTCGGAAGCGTGCCGCGCGGTCGTCTCGCAGCACTGCTCGGTGCGGATCCCGCTGATCAGCAGCTCGCCGATGCCCCGCGCGCGCAGCCAGGCCTCGAGCGTCTCGCCCTCGGCGGTGCGGCCGAGGAGCGCGGAGTGCACCGACTTGTGCACCACCAGGTCGGGCTGCAGCGCCAGCTCGGCCATGGCGCGCACCTGGCCGGAGGCGAGCGTGAAGGGGTTGGCGGCATCGCCGCCCTCGCAGTGAAACACCTGTACGACCGCGATGCCGCGCGCGGCGCAGCGGTTGATGAGCGACTGCACGTTGCGCAGGAAGCCCGGCACCTCTTCGGCGGTGAAATAGGGACGACTGCGGAACGACTCCTGCACGTCGATGACGATCAGCGCCTGCTTCATACGTCTCTCCCGTTTATATTCGGCCTGATGTTGATGCAGAGATATAGCCTTGTTCCAGCGTTGTTGCGACTTCAATAGGGCAAAAACGGCCATCAAATGGCCGCGGGGGACCGCTGGGCCCCGATGGATGGAGCAGCGCGGGAGCGGAAAGGTTTAAGCGGCGCTGGGGGCCGAGGGGGCCTGCGCGGCCGGCACGCCGGCCGGGCGCCGCAGCGGCGCGGGCGCCCTCGCGGGCGCGCGATGCAGGCTCGCGGCGAAGAGGATCTGCCCGTGTGCCCGCACGCGCTCGAGGGTCTGAAACTCCGTGGCGGCCGCCGCGGCGAGCAGCGCGCGCCAGAATCCCGGGCGCTGCCACCAGCGCGGCCGCAACCGCCCCGTCTGGCTGGCGGCGAGCGCACGTGCCTCGCGCCAGGTACAGGCCGCGAGACGCGCGGTGCCGGCGGGCGCGAGCGCCAGCAGCAAAGCCGCGGCGGCGGGCTGACAGCGGCTCAGGTGCCAAGCGAAGGCGAAGATCGCCTGGGTCAGCGGGCGCGCCGCGGCGACGGTGAAGAAGGGATGCAGCGGTTCGTGCGCCCTCAGATCCCAGCGCTCCGGCGCGGCGAAGTCGGCGTCGAGCAGCAGGTAGGGACATGCGCCCGCGCGGCGCCGCGCAGCCGGCTCGAGCGTGCGCCAGCGCGCCGCGAGCTGCTGCAGCGGCAGATCGGCGGCAGAGAGCTCCGCCTGCGCCGCGAGCAGCTCCAGACCCTCCTCGTTCAACTCCGCGAGCGAGGCGAGGGTGGCCGCCGACAGCCAGCCGGTGTCGCCGGGGTCCGCTTCGGTCTCACACTGCAGCAGCACGGCACTCGCTCCCGAGGGTTCACTATCCTAGCTCAGCGCCACGGACGGGCCCGTTCAAAATTGGTGTTTTTCACCCAATTTTGCGCGATGGCCTTGTGGCGCGGGCCGCCGCACAATGCCCGGGCCTGACCGTCCGCCGCGGGTGAGCCCGATGCGCATCTCTGATGACCGCTACCACCGCGAGCGCAGCCGCATGGAGGTGGCGCTGCGCTTCCTGCGCCACGAGGCGCGCACGCAGACGATCCGCGCCTGGACCGGACTGAGCGATGACCGGATCCGCAAGCTGTACCGGTCCTATTACGGCCCGCTGCGCGGCGCGCTGACGCGGCATCGCGGCAAGAGCCCGCATCAGATCGCCTACTTCAGCCGCTCGACGCGGCTCATCGAGGAGACCGTGGCGCTGGCGAGCCGGCTGTGGGTGCTCGGGGCGCTGCAGGCGCCGGCGCCGGCGCCGGTGACGCTCGAGCGCGGCACCCTCCTCTGCCAGGCCTTCGAGGCCCACCGCCTCGCGCACCCGCACGCGCAGATCTCCTTCGAGCACACCGTCTTCCTCGCCGCCGTGCTTGCGCGCGGAGAGCGGCTGCGCATCGGCTGGTGCGGGCTGTGCGGCGGGCTGGTCGTGACCGAGCCGATCGCGCTGCGCGCGCTGCGCTGCCCCTTCTGCACCACGACCCCGCTGCGGGCCTGAAGGCCGCGGAGTGCGTGTTAGAGTCGCGCCACAGGTCGCCTGCGCGGCCGACGACGTGCCGCGCAACCCGGGAGCAGGTGATGCAGTGACGCATGCGGCATCGGACGCGCCCGCCGCCGGGCATGCGCTGCGCCGCCAGCTGGGGCGGCGTGACCTGGTGCTGATGCAGGTGCTCCTCGTGTACGGAGTGACCTGGGCGGGGCTCGCCGCACGCCAGGGCAGCGCGCACATGGTCTTCTGGCTCGCCGGGATCCTGCTGCTGCTGTTGCCGGTGGCCGGCGTGGTGCAGTACTGCAGCCGCATCTGGCCCCTCGAGGGGGGCGTCTACCAATGGACCCGGCACGCGCTCGGGCCATTGCCCGGTTTTCTCGCCGCCTGGAACTTCGGCCTGTGGGCCCTGCTGGTCGTGGCGAGCCTCGGCTTGATCACGGCCACGAGCCTGAGCTACGCGCTCGGTCCGCCCGCGGCGTGGATGGCCGAGAGCACCTGGCTCATCGCGGTGCTGAACCTGCTCATCTTCGGGCTGATCCTGCTGGTGAACGTGCGGGGCCTGGGCATCGGCCGCTGGGTCGGACATTTCGGCACCGCGGTGACCCTCCTGGTCGTCGCGCTCGTGGTGGTGCTGCTCGTCGTGCATCCCGCCGCGCGGCAGGGCCACCCGCCCGTTGGGGCGCAGCGACCTTTTGCGCTCGCCTGGCCGGCGCTCACCGCGCTCAGTCTCAACCTCTTCGCCAAGCTGACCTTCAATGGTCTCACCGGGCTCGAGCAGGTCGCGGTGTTCGCCGGCGAGACGCGCGACCCGGCCCGCAGCATTCTCAGCTCCGCGTGGATCGCCGCGCCGCTCGTGGCCCTCATGTACATCCTCACCACCGGCGCGCTCCTCGCCTACACCCCCGCGGCGCAGATCGACCTCAACGGCCCCATCCCGCAGCTGCTGGCGGCTGCCTTTACCGGCGGCGCAGCGCCCGCGGCGGTCTGGCTGGGCCGTGCCGCCATCCTGTTGCTGGCGAGTGCGACCGTGGCGCAGTACGCGGTCATCGTGGCCGAGACCGCCCGGTTGCCGCTGGTCGCGGCCTGGGACCGGCTGCTGCCGGCGGCCTTCATGCGGCTGCACCCGCGCTACCGCACGCCGACGCGCTCGCTGACGGTCATCGTCGGCCTCGCGCTCGCGGTCGCGCTCCTCTCCTCGGCGGATGCGGGCGCCCAGGAGGCCTTCCAGGTCATCGTCACCAGCGCCAACGTCTGCTATTGCATCAACTACCTCTTCATGTTCGCCGTGCCGCTCGCCGCCGGCAGGCGTTTCGCGGCCACGCCCTCGGCGCTTCTGCGCGCCGGCTGCGTGTGCGGAGCGGCCGTGACCCTCCTCGCCGTGGTGTTCTCCTTCGTGCCGGTGGTGGCCGTCGCGGATCCACGGCGCTATGCGCTCAAGGTCGCCGCCCTGCCCCTGCTCATGAATGCGGTCGCCGTGCTCATCTACCGGCGCGCCCAGCGCGCGGCCACCGCACCCACCCCGTAGCGGGGGCTGGCCGCACTGGCG
Source organism: Gammaproteobacteria bacterium (assembly GCA_019247195.1). GTDB lineage: Bacteria > Pseudomonadota > Gammaproteobacteria > Steroidobacterales > Steroidobacteraceae > 13-2-20CM-66-19. Next base: position 20,405 of record JAFAPI010000161.1, on the reverse strand, counting down.
CTGCTAGAATCGTCGGCCCGCAGCCGCCGAGCCACGCATGCCAGAGGAACGGCCCAACTTCTTCGCCGGGCACGACCTCGACCGGCGGGCCGAGGCGCGCACGCAGGAGGACTGGAGTGAGGCGGCGCGCGCCGACCCGGCGACGCGCTATCTGATCGGCCAGGGGAGTCTGCAGCTGCTGCACGTGCACGCGCCGCGCATTGCCCTGCTCGACAACAGCTCCGCGCTGGTGCAGCAGGTGCACCCGGCTAACTGGGTGCTCCTCGGCTGGCGCGGCGCCGCGCGCCTGGTGTTCATCGACCTGCCGGCGCAGGAGACCTTCCCGCTGCCGCCTGACACGCAGCTGCAGGAGCTGCGCCCGCTCGCCCCGCTGCTCGGGTCTGACGAGGCGGGACTGCTCGCCTATGCGCGTGCGCTCAGTGGCTGGCGCGCACGTCAGCGCCACTGCGGCGCGTGCGGTGCACCCACCGCGGCGGTGCAGGCCGGCCACTGTCTGGTGTGCAGCAACCCCGAGTGTGCGCAGGAATTCTTCCCCCGTCTCGACCCCGCGATCATCGTGCTGGTGAGCGACGGGGAGCGCGCCCTGCTGGGCCGGCAGGCGAGCTGGCCGGCGCGGCGTTACTCGACCATCGCCGGGTTCGTCGAGCCCGGCGAGAGCCTCGAGGATGCCGTGCGGCGCGAGGTGCGCGAGGAGACCGGCGTCGCGGTGCACGATGTGCGCTATCACTCCTCGCAGCCCTGGCCGTTCCCCGCCTCGCTCATGCTCGGATTCTTTGCCCGCGCCGCCGCGGGCGCGGCTGTCGCAGTCGGCGGTGAGCTCGAGGACGCGCGCTGGTTCTCGCGCGCGGAACTGGAGAGCGGCGCAGCTCTGGTGCCGCCCTCGCAATCGATCTCGTGGCGGTTGATCGAGGCCTGGCTGCAGGGCGCGAGCTGAGCGCGTGTGCCTGCTCGTGCTCGCCTGGCAGGCCCACCCGCGCTATCGCCTGGTGGTCGCCGCAAATCGCGACGAGTACCACGCGCGTCCCGCCGCGCCGCTCGCGCGCTGGGGCCCGCCGCAGGACCTGCTCGCCGGACGCGACCTGAGCGCCGGCGGCACCTGGCTCGGGCTCGACCGCGCGCGGCGCTTCGCCGTCATCACCAACTTCCGTGACCTGCAGGCCACCCCGCCGGGTGCCCCTTCGCGCGGGGGGCTGATCCCGCAGTTCCTGGCCGGTGCGGCGCGGGCGGCCGACTACGCGCAGGCGCTCGCGCCGCGCGCCGCCGCCTACGCAGGCTTCAACCTGCTGCTCGCCGATGAGGCGCAGCTCTGGTACGTCGGCAACCGGGCGAGCCCCGCGGCGCGGCCGCTGCCCGCGGGCGTGCACGGCATCTCCAACGAGCACCTCGATGCGCCGTGGCCCAAACTCGTGCGGGTGCGCGCAGGCTTCACCGCCTGGCTGGCGCAGGAGGAGGCGCCGGAGGAGGCGCTGTTCGAGCTCCTCGCCGACCGCACCCGGGTCAGCGCGCCGGCGCGCCCCGAGGTGCCCGGGCTCACCGCCGAGTGGCAGCAGGTGCTGTCCGCGCCCTTCGTGCTGCACCCGCAGTACGGCACGCGCTGCTCGACGGTCCTGCGCCTCGAGCCCACCGGTCAACTGCGCCTCACCGAGCGGCGTTTTGACGCCCAGGGCGTGCCTCTCGGCGAGCGACGCTACGTGCTCGCCCCCGGTGAGTGGCCGGCGCTGGAACCGTAAGGCGCCGCCACGAGTCTCACAGGCGGGCCGGCGCTTCAGGCTCTAGAATTTGCAGGTATTTTTTGCGGGCACACGTCGAGCATGAGGCAGCGCATTCCCCGGCCGCGGGTTCGTCGACGGCTCTGGCGGACCCCGGTGGTCGTGCTGTGCCTGCTCGTCGCACCCCTCACCCACGGCGCGAACGCCGTCAACGTCGAGGTGCACGGCGTCAATGACGAGCTGCGGGACAATGTGCTCGCCTACCTGAGCTTCGAGCGCTACCGCAAGGGCGGCGTCGAGCTCAACGCCGACACGGTCGAGCGGCTGCAGAACCGCATCGAGCGGGAGGTGGACGCGGCGCTGCGTCCGTTCGGGCTGTACGCCCCGCAGGTGCAGTCGAGCGTGACCCGGGACGGCAGCGGCACCTGGCGGGTCAGAGTCGACATCACCCCCGGCGAGCCGGTGCGCGTCGAGCACATCGACGTGCGCGTCGATGGGCCGGGCGAGCACGACCCGCTGTTCGAGCGCATCCTGCGCCACCTGCCGCTGCGGCCGGGGCAGCCGCTGAGCCACCGCGCCTACGAGGACATCAAGAGCGACCTGCAGCGAACCGCCGCCACCTACGGCTACCTGGACGCACGACTGATCCGCAACGAGCTGGTGGTCGATCCGCCCAACCACAAGGCCAACATTGCCCTCGAGCTCGACACCGGCGAGCGCTACCACTTCGGGCCGACGACCATCAGCCAGGAGGTGGTGCGCGAGAGCCTGGTGCGCCGCTACCTGCGCTACCGCGAGGGCGATCCCTTCGACCTCACGCAGGTGCTGCGCACGCAGTTCGCCCTCGACGACGCCCAGTACTTCGCCAACCTCGAGGTGCTGCCCGGCACCCCCGACCGGGACACGCACACCGTGCCGGTCAGCATCAAGGCGGACCCGGCGCGCCGCCACCGCTACCTGCTCGGCCCGGGCTATGCGACCGATACCGGGCCGCGCGTGTCCTTCGGCTACGAGGATCGCCGCGTGAATGAGCGCGGCCACAGCCTCTCGGTCGAGCTGCAGGCCTCGAAGGTCAACCGCTACAGCCTGCAGAGCCGCTACACGATCCCGATCGGCGACCCGGCGGTGGAGAACTTCAGCCTGCGCGGCACCATCGAGCAGCGCGACTGGGGCGACGTGACCACGCGCACCTTCGCGGTCGGGCCGGCCATCACGGCGGTCACCGGCGGCTGGCAGCACGTGTGGGCGGTGAACGCGGTGCGCACCACCAGCGAATCGCTCCTCGGCACCGAGACCGACCGGCTGCTGGTGCCCGAGCTCGATCTCGCCTCCGTACCCAAGGGCTACCTCGGCGAGCCGCTCTTCGAGCACCCGCTGTTCATCCAGCTCAAGGGCTCGCAGGCGGCGCTCGGCTCGAACTCCAACTGGGTGCAGGCGCACCTGCAGGCCGAGCGGGTGTTCCGTCTCGGCCGCAAGTGGCACCTGCTGCTGCGCGGCGAGGTCGGCGCCACCTTCGTCTCGCAGTTCAGCCAGCTCCCCACGGTGTTCCGCTTCTTCGCCGGCGGCGACAACAGCGTGCGCGGCTTCGCCTACAACAACCTCTCCCCCACCCAGCAGACCTCGGTGTGCGCGGTGCCGGCCGCCGGCGGGGGCTGCACGACCTACACCTACATCAAGGTGGGCGGCAAGGACGAGATCACCGGCACGGTCGAGTTCGTGCGCGAGTTGCCGCGCAACCTCGGCATCGCCACCTTCTTCGACTACGGCAACGCCTTCGACCGCTTCGGCACCAAGCTCGCCTACTCGGTCGGGGTGGGGCTGCGGGTGCGGCTGCCGGTGCTGACCCTCGGCATCGACGTCGCCGAGCCGCTCTACGAGCCCTGCCAGGCGCCCTTCACCCAGAGCAACTGCGCGCCGCACAGCCCGCGGCTGCACATCAACTTCTCGCCCAAGCTATGACGCGCGGCACCCTCCTGCGCCGCAGCCTGCTCGCCCTCGCCGCACTGCTCATTCCGGCGCTGATCCTCGGCCCGCTGCTCCTCGTCTGGGCGGCCCTCTACACCGAGAGCGGGCTGCGCTTCGTGGTGCGTCACATCCCGGCACAGCTCGGCGGCGTCCACCTGGTGATCACCGGCGTGCACGGCAGCGCCGCGCGCGGGCTGCACGTCGAGCGCGTCGCGATCGAGCACCAGCTGGTGCGGCTCACCTTCGAGGACATCGACGGCTCGGTGCAGATCGCCCCGCTGCTGCTGCAGACCATCCGCTCGCCCCACACCCGCGTCGGGCGCGCCTGGATCGAGGTGAAGAAACGCACGCAGCCACCCACCCCGTCCCCGCCCATCTTCCTGCCGCGCTGGCTGCTGATCATCGCCGAGGACGCGCGCGTCGATCAGGCGACGCTCAGCGTCTACACCGGCTTTCGCATGCAGCTGCGTGCCGTGCACGGCGCGGCGGTGCTGCGTACCCACACCCTGCGTTTCTTCCAGGCCGAGGGCACGTGGGATACGGCGCAGCTGCGTGGCATCGGCACGCTGATCGCCGCCGACCCGCTGGGCATGGAGGTGGAGGGCCACATCGACTGGCGCCTGCCCGGCCAGCCCGCCTGGATCGTCGACGGCAGCGCCAGGGGAAATCTCAACCGGCTCGAGGTGCGCGGCGAGGCGCTGAGTCCGCTGAGCGCCGCCGTCAGCGGCGAGCTCCTCGATCTCACCGAGCACTTCCACTGGGCGGCGCGCGCGACGCTGCAGGACTTCACCCTCACCCCGTGGGGTGTCTCCGCGCCGCTCCTCGGCCACATCCGCGGCGAGGTGCAGGGCAGCGGCGACGCGGACACTTTCCGCGCCGCGGGGCCGCTCGAGTCCTCGGGCCTGCGCGCGGGGACTTTCGCGGTGAGCTTCGAGGGGCGCTACGCCGCCCGGGTGCTCTACGCACAGCGCATGGAGGCGCGTCACCTGGGCTCGGGCGCGAGCGCGCGGGCGAGCGGTACCTTCACCTTCACCGATCCCGGCCCGCGCCTCGCCTTAAGCGGCAGCTGGAGCGATTTCCGCTGGCCGCTGCCCTCACGCGACCCGGCGCTGCGCAGCCGCACCGGGCGCTTCACGCTCGAGGGAGTGCTGCCGTACCGCGTCACCTACCAGGGCGAGCTGCAGGCGGCCACGCTGCCGGTGATGAGCGCGGATCTCGCCGGCACGCTCGGCGCGGACGGCGTGACGGCCGAGCGCGCCGAGGTGGATCTCCTCAAGGGTCACGCGAGCGTGCACGGGGGACTCACCTGGTCGCCCACGGACAGCTGGCAGCTGAGCGGTCGCGCCAGCGGCATCGATCCCTCGGTGCTGCGCGCCGACCTGCCCGGCAGCCTCAACTTCCTCATCAACGCCTCGGGGCGGGGTTTCGAGCCGACGAGTCCGCTCACCGCCTCCTTCGGCGAGCTGTCCGGGCGGCTGCGGGGCCTGAAGGCCGGCGGCTCGGGCACGCTCAGCCACTCGGGCGAGGACTGGGGTTTCAGCGCGGTGCGCGTCAGCGTCGGCGGCACGACGCTCGCCCTCGACGGACACGTGAGCGAGCGGCTCGACCTGCGCTTCGCGCTCAGCACCCAGGACCTCAGCCTGCTCGCGCCCGATGCGGCCGGCACGCTGCGCGCCGCCGGAACGGTGCACGGCACCTTCGCCGAGCCGGCGCTGGTGGCTACCGCGCACGGCGGGGGCATCGACTACGCGGGGGTCAAGATCAAGAACGTGGACGCGGACGTCGACTTCGACCCCGCCGAAGCGCAGAAGGCCTCGAAGGTCGCCGTGCACGTGCAGGGGGTCGCGGTGCGCAACCGCACCCTGGACTCGGCGAGCTTCACCCTCGGCGGCCTGCCGGCGGATTACACCGCGCGACTGACGCTGAGCGCCCCGGGCATCAACGGCACGATCCAGGCCCACGGCGCCTATGCGCACGAGCGCTTCCGCGGTCAGCTGACGGCGTTGTCCCTGGCCGGCAACGACGCGCTGCGCCTCACCCTCGAGCGACCGGTGGGACTGCTCCTCGACCCCGCGCACCTGCGCGTCGAGTGGCTGTGCCTGAGTGGCAGTCCCGCCAGCGTCTGCGCCGACGGGGAGTGGACGCCCGCGGCGTGGTCGAGCACGGTGATGACCAACGAGCTGCCGCTCGCGACCCTGACCGCGGGGATGACCCCCTCGGTGCAGTACCTCGGCACGATCAACGCGCTGGCGCGGCTCGCGGGGGACGCCAGCACGCCGCTGCAGGGCACGCTGCGCGCCGAGCTCGCCGACGCCGAGATCGCCCATCGCCTGGCGAGCCGCAAGATCGAGCACACCCGCATCGGCTCGGGCGCGGCCAGCGTCATCGCCACCGCGAGCGACATCCAGGCCCGCGCCAGCCTCGGCGACGGGGAGGTGGGTACGCTCCAGGCGCGCCTCGACCTGCAGCGCAGTGCGGCGCGCTGGCAGGACTACCCCCTGAGCGGGGAGCTGCACGCGCAGAGCGCCGAGCTCGGCCTGGTCTCGCTCTACGTGCCCGACATCGACCGGGCCTCGGGGCACTTCAGCGCCGATGCGCAGCTCGCCGGCACGCTCGCCGCGCCGCGGCTCGCGGGGCTGCTGCGCGTGAGCGACGGGGCGATCGACGTCTACCAGGTCAATCTCGCGCTGCGTCAGCTCGCGGCCGAGGCGCGCCTCTCCGACGCCGGGCTCGACTTCAAGGGCGACGCCCACGTCGGCGCCGGCGCGGTCAGCGCCGGCGGCCATCTCGAGTGGCACGAGCTCAAGTCCTACGGCAAGTTTCACCTGCAGGGCAGCAACCTGCGCGTGGCCGACATCCCCGAGGCGCAGATCGACGCCTCGCCGGACCTCGACTTCGTCGTGCAGGGGCGGCGCATCGAGGTGACCGGCAAGGTGCTGGTGCCCTACGCGCGCATCGTGCCCAAGGACATCACCAACGCGGTGCGCGCCTCGGACGATGAGGTGATCGTCGGCAGCGAGGAGGAGGATCCCGCCAAGCGCCTCGAGGTGCACAGCGACATCACCCTGAGCCTCGGCGACAAGGTCACCCTCGATACCCTCGGGCTCACCGGCCGGCTCACCGGCAGCATCGAGATCCGCAGCGGCTACGACGCGATCACCCGCGCCACCGGCGACCTCTCGATCCAGGAGGGCCAGTACCTCGCCTACGCGCGCAAGCTCGACATCCAGCGCGGGCGGCTGGTGTTCAACGGCGGACCGATCGACAACCCGGGGGTCGAGCTCGTCGCCGTCAAGGTCTTCCCCGACGTGACCGCGGGGGTGAACGTGCGCGGCACCCTGCTCAGCCCGCACATGTTCTTCTTCTCCAATCCGCCGCTGCCGCAGGCGCAGATCGTCTCGCTCATCCTCGCCGGCGGCTCGCTCGAGACCGCGCAGAACCGCAGTGCCTACGGGGTCGCCGCCGCGCAGGGCGCGGCGCTGCTGGCGCAGCAGCTCGGCTCGCGCATTGGCATCCAGGACGTGAGCCTGGAGTCGGACATCAGCAACGAGACCTCGCTGGTGATCGGCCGCTACCTCTCGCCGCGCCTCTACGTCAGCTACGGCATCAGCCTCACCCAGCAGCTCAACACCTTCAAGCTGCGCTACACGCTCGGCGATCACTGGACCGTGAAGGCCGAAGTCGGCCAGGCGCAGGGCGCGGACCTCGTCTACACCATCAGCAAGTGAGTCGCGCCCGCGCCGGGCGCGGCGCCGGCCCTTGACCCCGTGTGCATTAAAATGCAGAATCTGTGCATGTTTATGCATAAGGTCCTGCGCCGGTGCTGAGCGATGCGCAGCAGCTCGAGCGCCGCGCCGCGATCGTGCGCCTGCTGCGCGGCGGGCGCGTCGGCCGCCAGGCCGAGCTGGTGCGGCTGCTGAAGCGCGCCGGCCATGCGGTCACGCAGTCCTCGGTCAGCCGCGACCTGCGCGATCTCGGCGTGCTCAAGGCGAGCGGCCGCTACGTGCTGCCGGGCGAGGAGGTGAGCCGCGCCAACGGCGACTTCGGCTCGCTGGCGCAGTTCGTGCGCGGCCTGCGCAGCGCCGGCCCCTCGCTCACCGTGCTGCGCACCACCATCGGCGCGGCGCAGAGCGTCGCGGTGGCGATCGACCGCGCGCAGTGGCCGGAGGTGGCCGGCACCCTCTCCGGCGATGACACGATCTTCATCGCCACGGCCGGCGCGCGCGAGCAGGGCGAGCTGCTCGGCCGGCTGCGCACCCTGTTCGGGGTGTGAGCGTGGCCCCGCCGGCACCCGCCGCGGGCGTCGCGCCCATCGTGCTCGCCTATTCCGGCGGGCTCGACACCTCGTTCCTGGTGCCGTGGCTCACCGAGCGCGAGCGGCGGCCGGTCATCACGGTGACGGTGGACACGGGCGGCATCGATGCGGCCGCCGCGCGCACCCTGCGCGAGCGCGCCCTGGCCCTCGGCGCCCTCGCCCACCACCAGGTCGACGCGCGCGCCGCCTACTTCGAGCAGGTACTGCGCTTTCTCATCATGGGCAACGTCCGCCGCGGCGGGCTATACCCGCTGTGCGTCGGCGCCGAGCGCGTGATGCAGGCGCAGACCATCGCGCGCATGGCGCGCACCCTGGGGAGTGATCTCGTGGCGCACGGCTGCACCGCCGCCGGCAACGACCAGGTGCGCTTCGAGGTGGCGCTGCGCACCCTGGCGCCGGACCTGACCGTGCTCGCGCCGGTGCGCGACGAGGGGCTGCGGCGCGAGCAGGAGCTCGAGTACCTGCGCGCGCGCGGCCTGCCGGTGCCGCCGAGCGGCGCGCGCTACTCGATCAACCGCGGCCTGTGGGGCGTCACCATCGGCGGGCGCGAGACCCTCACCTCCGCCGGCAGTCTGCCGGAGGAGGCCTGGCTCCTCACCCGCGGCGCCTTCGACGCCGCGCGGCCCGAGGAGCGCCTGGTGCTCAGCTTCGCCGCCGGGCGCCCCGTCGCCCTCGACGGGGTGGCGCGCTCGCCGGTGGAGCTCATCGAGGCGCTCGAGGCGCGCGCGGCGCCGTTCGGCATCGGCCGCGGCATCCACCTCGGGGACACCATCCTCGGCACCAAGGGGCGGGTCGCCTTCGAGGCTCCGGCGGCCGAGGTGCTGCTGAGCGCGCACCGCGAGCTGGAGAAGCTGGTGCTCACCGCGCGCCAGCAGCGCACCAAGGAGCTCCTCGCCCAGCCCTACGGCGACCTGGTGCACGAAGGCCAGCTGCTCGACCCGGTGTGCCGTGACATCGAGGCGCTGCTGCTGTCCTCGCAGCAGCGCGTGAGCGGCGAGGTGCGGCTGCTGCTGCACACCGGGGCGGTGTTCGTCGAGGGGGTGAGCTCGCCGTACTCGCTGATGGCGGCCTCGCGCGGGGTGTACGGCGAGGCGGCCGGGGAATGGTCGGCGGCCGATGCCCTCGGCTTCTCGCGCATCCTCGCGCTGCCGGGGATGTTCCACGCGCGTGCCGGCGGCGACGCCGCCCCCGGCGCGGAGGGCTGAGCGTGCGCAGCGTGGTGGTCGACAAGCTCGCCTCGGTGACGCAGGCGTGCGCGCTGTCGCACGAGGTGCGCATCGCCACCGACATCCCCGCCGAGGAGGGGGTGGTGGTCGTGGCCGAGGTGCTCAACAACAAATCCACCTACAACACCCTCGAGCTCACCAGCGGCCGCATGGCCAAGCTCGGCAAGGGCGACGTGATCGCCGGCGCGCTCGGGCACCGCAGGGCGCTGTTCGGCTACTCGGGCCACGTGCCGCCCCGGCTCGCCCCGGGCGATGTCATCCAGATGCTGAACATGGGCGGGGTGCTCGGGGTGTGCGACTCGATCAACCCGGAGAAGGGCAAGCCGTTCGACTGCCGCGTGCTCGGCGTGGCGCTGCACTTCCCCTACCTCGGCGAGCGCATCGGAGTGCCCGCCCGCGTCGGGCACGCGCCGCTCGATGCCGCCGCCCGCCTCGACACGCGCGGCGTGCCGGTGGTGGCGCTCGCCGGTACCTGCATGGAGGCGGGCAAGACCGCCGCCGCCTGCGCCGTGATCGCGCGCATGCGCCATCGGGGCCTGACGGTGGATGCCTTCAAGGCGACCGGCGTCTCGCTGCGGCGCGACATCCTGGCGATGGAGGATGCCGGGGCGCGCCGCAGCGCCATCTTCACCGACCTGGGCGTCGTCACCACGACCCGCGCCAACGGGCCGGCGCTCACCCGCACCATGCTGAGCGAGCTCGCCGCGGGGCGGCCGGACGTGGTGGTGTTCGAGCTCGGCGATGGCCTGCTCGGCACCTACGGCGTCGACGCCATCCTCGAGTGCGCGGACATCCGCGCCGCCCTGAGCGGGGTGATCCTCTCCGCCAACGATCCGGTGGCCGCCTGGGGCGGCGTGCGGCTGCTGCGCGAGCGGTTCCACGTCGAGCCGTGCGCGGTCACCGGGCCGGCCACCGACAACGCGGTCGGGGTGGAGATCATCCGCGAGCAGCTCGGCGTGCCTGCCTTCAATGCCCTCAGCAGCGGCGCCGCGCTCGGCGACCGGGTCATCGAGGCACTGCAGCTGCAGGCCGCGGCGGTCGCGTGAGCGATACCGTGCCCGCGGTCGTGGTCGGCGGCACCGGCTACGTGGCCGGCGAGCTGCTGCGGCTGCTCGCCGCGCACCCGCACTTCCGCCTCGCGGCGGTGCTCTCGGACGGGGCACCCGGCGAGCCGGTCGCGACCGCCTTCCCGCACCTCGCCTGTGCCTACCCCGCGACGCGCTTCAGCACCGAGGCGGAGGCGTGCGCCGCGCTCGCCGCGGCGCCGCGCGCCGCGCTGTTCGGGGCGGCGCCGCACGGCGTGTCCGCCGCGCTCATCGACCGACTGCTGCTCGCCGCCGAGCGGGCCGGGCGCGAGATCCGCGCGGTCGACCTCTCCGCCGACTACCGCTACGGCTCCGCGGCCGCGTACGAGCGGGTGTACGGCCAGCCGCACGGCGCGCCCGCGCGGCTAGCTCAGTTCTGCTGCGCGCTGCCCGAGCACCTGGCGCGGCCGCGCGCGCCGCACGTCGCGCATCCCGGCTGCTTCGCGACGGCCATGCTGCTCGCCGCCGCACCGCTCATCGCCCGCGAGCTGATCGAGCCGCAGCTCTTCATCAGTGGCGTCACCGGCAGCACCGGCTCGGGCCGGCGCCCCGCCGAGGGTACGCACCATCCGCTGCGCCACGGCGACCTCTACGCCTACAACCCCCTCGCCCACCGCCACGTGCCCGAGGTCGTGGCGCTGCTGCAGGCGCTGACCGGGGTGAGCGTCGAGTGCCAGTTCGTGCCGCACTCCGGGCCCTACGCGCGCGGCATTCACCTCACGCTGCAGGCGCGGCTGCGCCGTCCCCTCGGCGAGGAGGCGCTGGCTGCGCACCTCGCGGAGTTCTACCGGGGCGCGCCGTTCGTGCGGGTGCTGTCGCAGCCGCCGCGGGTCAAGGACGTCGCCGCGAGCAACTACGCGCACCTCGCCGCGCGCACCGGCGCGGGCACCGTGGCGGTGCTGTGCGCGATCGACAACCTGACCAAGGGCGCCGCCGGCGGCGCGCTGCAGTGGATGAACCGGCTGTTCGGCCTGCCCGAGACCTGCGGTCTCACGGCCCCGGCGGCCGGGTGGACCTGAGCCCATGAAGCGCTTCGTCGATCTCGGTGAGCTCGAGCGCGAGGAGGTGCTCTCGCTCCTCGAGCTGGCGCGCCACCTGGAGCGCCAGCCCGAGCCGCACGCGCTCGCCGGGCGGGTGCTCGGCCTGCTCTTCTTCAATCCGTCGCTGCGCACCCTCGCCTCCTGCCAGGTGGCGATGGCGCGCCTGGGCGGCACCTCGTTCGTCATCACCCCGGGACAGGGGAGCTGGCAGCTCGAGTGGCGTGACGGGGTGGTGATGGATGGGGCGGCGGCGGAGCACGTGCGCGAGGGTCTGCCGGTGCTCGCCGGCTACTGCGACGCGCTCGGGGTGCGCCTCTTCGCCGCCGGCCAGGATCTCGCCGCCGACCTCGCCGAGCGCGACTTCACCCGCCTGGCCGCGCTCATCGACAAGCCCCTCATCAACCTCGAGTCGGCGATGAACCATCCCTGCCAGGCGCTCGCGGACTGGAAGACCCTCGATGACCTCGGGGTGCCGCGCGGCGGACGCTTCGTGCTCGGCTGGGCGTACCACCCGCGCGCCCTGCCGCTCGCCGTCCCGGCGGCGGCACTGCACATGGCGGCGCTGCGCGGCATGGAGGTGGTGGTGCTGCGCCCGGAGGGCTTCGCGCTGCCGCCCGCGCTCCTGCAGCGCGCGCGCCAGGCCGCCGCGCGCAGCGGCGGCGCGGTGCGCGAGACCGCCGACCGGCACGAGGCGCTCGCCGGTGCGCACGTCCTCTACGTCAAGGAGTGGGGCGCCACGGCGGCCTACGGGGATGCCGCCGCGGACGCCGCGTTGCGCGCCCCCTTGCGGGAGTGGTGCGTGCGCGAGGAGTGGTTCGCCGCGGCGCCGCAGTGCCGGGTCATGCACTGCCTCCCGGTGCGCCGCAACGTCGCGATCGACGCCGCCGTGCTCGATGGGCCGCGCAGCGTGGTGCAGCGCGAGGCCCACAACCGCCTGCCGGCGCAGATGGCGGTCCTGCATCGCCTGCTGCGGCACTGAGGAGAGCGACATGATCAGCCCGCGCCTGGATCCCACTCTCGCCATCCGCGCCCTCAAGGGCGCCGCGCCGTACATCCGCCTCTACAAGGGGCGGACCTTCGTGGTGAAGGCCGGCGGCGGCCTGTTCGCCGAGGACAGCGCCCCGCGCCCCCTGCTCGAGCAGCTCGCGATCCTGCATTATTTCGGCGTCCGGGTCGTGCTGGTGCACGGCGGCGGGCCGCAGCAGGACGAGCTCGGCCGCGCGCTCGGCGTGCCGACCCGGCGGGTCGAGGGACGGCGCGTCACCGACGAGCGCGCCATTGAGGTCAGCACCATGGTGCTCAACGGCCTCATCAACACGCGCCTGCTCGCCATCTGCCGCGCCCTCAACATCGATGCGGTGGGCGTGAGCGGGGTCGCCGCCGGGCTGGTGCGGGCGCATCGCCGCCCGCCGCAGACGGTCGGCGGCGAGCGCGTCGACTTCGGGCTGGTGGGCGACATCGACGCCGTCGAGCCCGCGCCGCTGCGCACGCTGCTCGAGGCCGGGCTGATGCCGGTGGTCAGCCCGCTGTCCGCGGACGCGGAGGGGACGCTGCTCAACATCAACGCCGACACGGTCGCGGCTGCCCTCGGGGCGGCGCTCGATGCCGAGAAGCTCATCGTCTGCACCGGCGCCCCCGGCATCCTGCAGGACCGCGCCGACCCGCGCTCACTCATCTCCTATACCGACCTCGCCGGCCTGGCGCGGCTGCGCGCGGAGGGCTGCCTCGCGGACGGCATGCTGGTGAAGGCCACCGCCATCGAGGCGGCCCTGCGCGGCGGGGTGCGGCGCGTGCACGTGGTCTCGCACCGTGCGCCCGAGGGGATCCTCGGCGAGGTGTTCACCAACGAGGGCACCGGCACCCTCATCGTCGCCGACGCGCACGCGCTGCCGCCGGCGGAGGCCGCGGGCGCATGACGCTGTGGAACGCGGGCGAGCCGGGCGATGCGGCGGTGCTGCGCTTCACCGCGGCGGCCGATGCGGCGCTCGATGCGCGCCTCGTGCCCTACGACGTGCGGGCCTCGATCGCGCACGCGCGCATGCTGCACGCCCAGCGGCTGCTCGGCGCCGCCGACCTCGCGGCCATCGAGGCCGGCCTCGGCGCGCTCGGCGCGGAGCACGCGCGCGGCGCGTGGCAGATCGGCCCCGAGGAGGAGGACGTGCACACCGCGCTCGAGCAGCGGCTCACCGCGCGCATCGGCGCGGCCGGGGCGCGCGTGCACCTGGGCCGCTCGCGCAACGACCAGGTGCTCGCCGCGCTGCGCCTGTACCTCAAGGACGTGCTCGTGAGGCTCGCCCAGGGCGCCCGCGACTGCGCCGCGGCGCTCGAGGCCCTCGCCGCCCGCCAGGGCAGCGTCGCCCTGCCCGGCTACACCCACCTGCAGCAGGCGATGCCGAGCTCGGTGGCGTTGTGGGCGCGGGGCTTCGCCGCCGAGCTCGACGATGATGCGGCCGGCCTCGAGGCGGTCGGCCGGCGCCTGGACAAGAACCCGCTCGGCTCCGCGGCCGGCTACGGCACCCCCGGCCTCGACCTCGACCGCGAGGCCACGCGCCGGGAGCTCGGCTTCGCGGCGGTGCACGAGCCGGTGACGGCCGTGCAGCTCTCGCGCGGCAAGGCCGAAGCGCAGCTGCTGTTCGAGGTCGCGCTCTTGATCCAGGACCTCGGGCGCTGGGCCGCGGACGTGGTGCTGTTCGCGACGCAGGAGTTCGGGTTCGTGAGCCTCGCCGCCGCCTTCACCACCGGCTCCTCGATCATGCCGCAGAAGCGCAACCCCGACGTGTACGAGCTGCTGCGCGGGCAGAGCGCGGTCGCGCAGGCGTGCCTGCTCGAGGCGCTCGCGCTCACCGCGAAGCTCACCTCCGGCTACCACCGCGACCTGCAGCTGCTGAAGGCGCCGCTGTTCCGCGGCATCGACCTGGCGCAGGCGACCCTCGCCCTCGCGCCGCGGGCGATCGGCGCCCTCACCTTCCACCCGGAGCGGGTGCGGCTCGATGCGGGGATCCATGCCGCCGAGGCGGCCAACCGCCTGGCGGCGAGCGAGGGGATCCCTTTTCGCGACGCCTACCGTCGCATCGCCGCGCAGCTCAAGCGCTAGCCGCGCGGTTGCAAGCGCGGCGTGCGCAGGGCACGCTGCGGCAAGACCCCGAGGACGACCCACATGAGCAAGGTGCTCGGCCTCTCCGGCAGCCTGCGCCGCGGCTCCTATAACAGCGCGCTGCTGCGCGCGGCGCAGCGCCTGATGCCCGAGGGCGCGACGCTCGAGATCGCCTCGATCCGCGGCATCCCGCTCTACGACGGCGACGTCGAGGCGCAGGGGATCCCGGCCACGGTGACGCAGCTGAAGGCGGCGATCGTCGCGGCCGACGGGCTGCTGCTCGTCACGCCCGAGTACAACAACAGCCTGCCGGGAGTGCTGAAGAACGCCATCGACTGGCTGACGCGGCCGCCGGCGGACGTGCCGCGCGTGTTCCGCGGCCGCCGCGTGGCGCTGCTCGGCGCCTCGACCGGCAACTTCGGCACGGTGCTGAGCCAGGCCGCGTGGCTGCCGGTGCTGCGCACGCTCGGCACCCAGCCCTGGTTCGGCGGGCGCCTCATGGTCTCGCGCGCCAACACGGTGTTCGACGAGGCGGGGCTGCTCAAGGATGCGGCGCTCGAGGAGAAGCTGCGCGAGTTCCTCGCCGGCTTCGTCGCCTTCCTCGGCTAGCTCACTCGAACTCGGGCTGCGCCTCCGGGCGCGCGCGCGCGAAGGCCGGCAGGCTCTCCAGGTGGGCACCGATCGCGCGCAGGCGCGGATAGGGCTCGAGGTCGCAGTGGAAGCGGCGCGCGTTGTAGAGCTGCGGCACGAGGCAGACGTCGGCGAGGGTCACCGCGGCGCCGTACATGTGGCGCCCGTCCGCCGAGCTCTGCGCCACCTCGGTCTCGAGCGCGCGAAAGCCGCGCGCCACCCAGTGCGCGTACCAGGCATCGACCGCCGCAGGCTCCGCCCGGAACTGCCCGCGCAGGTAGTCGAGCACGCGCAGGTTGTTGAGCGGGTGGATGTCGCAGGCGATGGCGAGGGTCAGGCCGCGCACCGCGGCGCGCGCGGCGGGCTCGCGCGGCAGCAGCGGCGGCTCCGGCCGCACCTCCTCGAGATACTCGATGATGGCGAGGGACTGGCGCAGGGTGTGCGCCCCGTCGCTCAGCACCGGCACCAGTCCTTCCGGGTTCAGGGCCAGAAACGCCGCGCTGTGCTGGGCGCTCACCGGCGCGCGCAGCTCGACCGGCACGGCCTCGTAGGCGAGGTCCTTGAGGTGCAGCGCGATGCGCACCCGGTACGAGGCGGAGCTGCGGAAGTAGCCGTAGAGCTTCATCGTCACCCGGCGGCCGCCGGCGCGATGCTGTGACGCAAGGTCTCGAGGCCCTCGATACCGCCCTCGATGCGATCCCCCGGCTTGAGCGGCCCCACCCCGGCCGGCGTGCCGGTGAAGATGAGATCGCCCGCGCGCAGACAGTAGAGACGGGACAGCGCGGCGAGGATCTCCGGCACCGGCAGCAGCATCTCGGCGACGTCCGATTCCTGGCGCAGCGTGCCGTTGACCTTGAGCCAGATGCGCCCGCGCGTCACGTGGCCCGCCGCCACCGGCCGCAGCGGCGCGAGCGGCGCGGACGCATCGAAACCCTTGCTGGCATCCCACGGCTGTCCGCGCTCCTTGGCCGCCGCCTGCAGGTCGCGGCGCGTCAGGTCATTGCCGGCCGCGTAGCCGTACACGCAGCCGAGCGCCTCGCCCGGCGCCAGGCTGCGCCCGCCCGCGCCGAGCGCGACGACGAGCTCGATCTCGTGGTGCAGGTTGGTGGTCGCGGGCGGATAGGGCACCGCGCTGCCGTTCTCCTGCACCGCATCGGCGGGCTTGCTGAAGAACACCGGCGGCTCGGCCTGCGGCGTGCCCCCCATCTCGCGCACGTGATCGCCGTAGTTGCGGCCGACGCAGTAGATGCGGTGCACGGGGAAGCGCGCGCGGCTGCCGGCCACGGCGACGCTGGGCGGCGGCGCGGGCGCGAACACGAAATCGCTCATGGAGGCATCCTGCGGCGGGGACCGGCGGGAAGATTGCCACTGGTGAAACGGCTAGACTAGCTCGGCGATGAGCATCTGGCGCGTCGAACCCTCCCCCGCCGAGCTGACCGAGCGCGGCCGGCACAGCCTCGCCGGGCACCTCGGCATCCGCATCACCGCGGTCGGCGCGGATTTTCTGCAGGCCACGATGCCGGTCGGGCCGCGCACGCACCAGCCCTATGGGGTGCTGCACGGCGGCGCCTCGGTGGCCCTCGCCGAGACCGCCGGCAGCATTGCCTCCATGCTGTGCGTCGGGCCCGGGGAGACCTGCCTCGGCCAGGAGATCAACGCCAACCACGTGCGCGCGGTGCGCGAGGGTCTCGTGACCGCCACGGCGCGTCCCTTTCACCTCGGCCGGCGCAGCCACGTGTGGCACATCGAGATCCGCGACGAAGCCGAGCGGCTGGTGTGCGTCTCGCGCCTCACGCTCGCCATCCTGCCGCCCCGCGAAGGAGTCCCGCCATGAACGAGCCCGTGCCCCCGCTGACCCCGCTCGCGGCGCCGCCGCAGGTGGACGACTCCCTGCTCACCTACACCCACATCATCTACGCGCTGCACGCGCTCGCGGTGCTGATCGGCCTGAGCACCGCCCACACCATCGTCGGCAGCTTCGTCATGGGGTTGCCCTCGATCGTCGCGGTCATCATGAACTACGCGCGCCGGGCCGCGACCGAGGGCACCTTCCTCGCCTCGCACTTCCGCTGGCAGATCCGCACCTTCTGGTACGCGGCGCTGTGGTGGCTGGTGATCGTCTGCGTCGGCTGGCCGCTCGTGTTCCTGATCGTCGGCATCCCGCTGGTGATCTTCGGCTGGATCGCGCTCAGCATCTGGATCGCCTACCGCGTGATCCGCGGCTGGCTCGCGCTGCACGACCGCCGGCCGATGTACGTATGAGCGCACGGCTCGCCTGGCTGCTCGTGCCGCTGCTGACGCTGAGCGGCTGCGGTCAGAAGGGCCCGCTCTACCTGCCGGACAAGGGGGCGGGCATCGTCACCACGCCGGCGCCGGCCGAGAACGTGCCGGCACCGGCCGCGAGCACGCCCGCGCCGCCGCCACCGCCGCCCGCGCCGCGCACCGACGACGACCCGGACGGACAGCGCCGCTGAGGCTCAGCCGCGCAGCAGTCCCGGCAGCGCGCGCGCCGCCGTGCTGTCGGGGAAGACGTCGGACTCGAGCGCGCGCGGGCTGACGCCCAGGCCCTCCGCCAGCAGCCCCTTGAGCACGGCACGCAGGTCGAGCGTCGGGCGCAGGTCGCGTCCCTCGTAGAGCGCGCGCGGCGCAAGACCCGGCCAGTCGGCCACCACGCGACCGCCGGCCACCGCGCCCCCCACCAGGAAGGCCGCCGCGCCCGTGCCGTGATCGGTGCCGCGCGTGCCGTTCACGGCTGCGGTGCGCCCGAACTCGGTGACCAGCAGCACCGCGGTGTCGGCCCACACCGGGCCGAGCTCCTCGCGCAGCAGGGCGAGGCCCCCGTCGAGTGCGCGCAGCCGGCCGGCGAGCTGCCCCTCGGCCGCGCCCTCGTTGGCGTGCGTGTCCCAGCCGGTGGTGTCGAACACCGCGACGCGCGGCCCGGCGGGCTGGCGCAGGAACCCGGCCGCGGCGCGCACCACCTGGGCGTAGCGCGCGGCGTAGTCCGGCGGGCCCGGGGCCTCCGCCGGCATCGTCTCGGCCAGGGCCTGCGTGGACAGGGCCTCGGCGAAGCGCCCGGCGAGCAGCGTATCGGACGCGTAGAGATCGGTGATGCGCTGCAGCGTCTCCTCGTCGAGGGCCGCCATGCGACTCGCGGACCAGGAGGCGACCTCGGCCGGTCCGCGCATGACCAGCGGGACGTTCTGACCGAGCGCCACACCCGTCGCGCGCGCGCCCGGTGCCGGCAGGCTCGCCAGCGCGCGGTTCAGCCATCCACTCTGCAGCGCGTGCGGACGCGGGCTGCCGTTCTCGAGCACGTCCTGGCCATCGAAGTGCGAGCGCTCGCGGTACGGGGTCGCGAGCGCATGCAGCACCGTCAGCTCGCGCGCGGCGTAGCAGCGGCCGAGAAAGCCGAGCGCGGGGTGCAGTCCGAAGAAGCCATCGAGTGGCAGCGCGCCCTGCGCGCCGCCGGGCGCCGCGAGCGCGGCCTCCCCGCGCACCCGGGCATAGTCGGGATCGGCGTAGGGGGGCACGGCGGCGAGCCCGTCGAGTGCGCCGCGCAGCACCACCAGCACCAGGCGGCGCTCGCCGCGCGGTCCGCCCGCGAAGGACAGGCGCGTGGCGAGCAGTCCCGAGGTGGCGAGGGCGAGGTGCAGGAAGCGGCGGCGCGGCAGGTTTTCCATGACGCTCTCCTCAGCGGCGCATGAACTCGGGACTGGCGAGCAGCAGCGTCACGGCCTGTGCGCCGCTCGAGGCGTGCTGGATCGCGTGCGCGCTCGCCTCGCCGAGGTTCGCCCCGAGCAGCTGCGGGGCGAGGGTCGCGGCGGCGCGCGAGCTGCCGAGGCGCGCACCGAGCGCCTCCGCCCACTGCACCCGCTTCAGGAGCGCGGAGGCGCCGTCCCAGTCGGCGCTGCGATCCGGCCAGCCGGCGGGCGAGCCGGGCTGCCAGGTGCGCTGGCCGAGCAGCTCGAAGGGCGCGAGCGGGTTCTTGCCGGCCTCCGGGGCGATCTCGAGACCGCGGTAGGCGGAGATCACGTAGTCGGCCGGGGTCTTGTACTTCGCGAGCGGCTGCGCCCAGGCCTCGCGGGCCTCGAGCAGCGCGCCGTACACGGCGCGCAGGTCGCCCTCGGTCGCGGTGAAGACGCCGGCGATGCGGCGCACCGCCGGCTCGGGCGGCTCGTCGGCGATGAAGTGCCGCGCCAGCTTGGTGGCGATGAAGTGCGCGGTGGCGGGGTGGCGCGCCAGGTCATCGAGCACCGCGGTGCCCTGCCCGAGTCCCGCGTCCGCGTAGCGCGTGTTGAGCACGACGCGCGCGCCCGGCTCGTGCAGCTCGGCGCGGAACACGAACCGACCGGGCTCGCCGGCCGCGCGGCCTTCGCCGCCGCCGATCGACCAGCCGGTGAGCACCTCGGCGAAGCGCGTGACGTCGTTCTGCGTGTAACCGCCCCCGACCCCGAGGGTGTGCAGCTCGAGGATCTCGCGCGCCAGATTCTCGTTCAGCCCGACGCGGTGCGCGGGGTCGCGCCGCTCGCGCCGCAGCGCGGCCGGCGAGTGCGGGCCGACCGACAGGTGGTTGTCGAGGTAGAGCAGCATCGCCGGGTGCATCTCGACCGCGCGCAGCAGCTCGCGGAACGGGCCGAGCAGGTGCGGGCGGATGGCCTCGCGCTCGAAGCCGCCCGCCAGTCCCGCGAGCAGCTGCTTGTCGACCGAGACCGCGAAGTGGTTGCTCCAGAAATGCACCAGCCGCTCGAGAAACGGGCGCTCGCTGCCGACCGCGGCGCGCAGGCGCGCGGTGGCTTCGGCGGCGTAGATGGGGCGCAGGAAGGCGCCGAGGCGCTGCTGCGCGGCGGCGACGTCGGCGGCGGCGCGGCGCTCGGCCTGCAGCTCGCGGCGCAGCGCGAGCGCCTCGCGCAGGGTCTGCGCCGCCTCCTGCAGCTCGTCCGCGGCGAGCAGCGGCGGCCCGCCGCGCAGCTGTGCGCGCAGCCAGTCGGCGCCGGCCGAGCCGATGCGCTCCAGCTCGCCGGGGCGGGCACCGAGCCCGAAGCGGTTGGCGGCGATGGCGGCGGGTGCGGCGATCGACATGCGGACCTCTGCGTGGACCTGGTCGCTGTAGCGCGCCAGCGGCGGGTGCGTTGACGCCGCCGCCGCGCCGCAGCCGTTTATACTCGCGGCCCCCCGGCGGTTACATCGGCATGACGCAAACTCCCGACCTGGTTCTCGTCGACGCCTCGTCTTATGTCTATCGCGCCTTTCACGCGCTGCCGCCGCTGAGCAACTCGCGCGGCGAGCCGACCGGCGCGGTGCTCGGCGTGCTCAACATGCTGCTGAAGTTCCTCAAGGACTA
>JAFAPI010000144.1 GCA_019247195.1 Gammaproteobacteria bacterium | reverse complement strand
GGCTCTGCTCGCACAGAACCCGCGGCCCTCTGATGCCGACATCGACGCGGCCATGTCGGGCAATATCTGCCGCTGCGGCACCTATCAGCGTATCCGTGCCGCGATCCATCGCGCCGCGCAGCTGCGCGGCGGTGACTGAGGCCACCCACTCAAGTAAAGGAACTCCCGTGAGCACCAATGCCGAACTGCATGCCCGCCGCCAGAAGGCCGTGCCCCGTGGCGTGTCCAATTCACTCGCCGTGTACGCCGAGCGGGCACGCAACGCCGAGCTGTGGGACGTGCAGGGGCAGCGCTACATCGATTTCGCCAGCGGCATCTCGGTGCTCAACACGGGACACCTGCATCCGAAGGTACAGCAGGCGATAGCCCGTCAGCTCGAACAGCTGACCCATACCTGCTTCCAGGTCACTCCCTACGAGAGCTACGTGGCCCTCGCCGAGCAGCTCAACGCCCTGGCCCCCGGCGCGACGCCGAAAAAGACCATTTTCTTCACGACCGGCGCGGAGGCGGTCGAGAATGCGATCAAGATCGCGCGCTATCACACCCAGCGCGCGGCGGTCATCGCCTTCAGCGGCGGCTTTCACGGCCGCACGCTCGCCTGCATCAGCCTCACCGGCAAGGTACAGCCCTATAAGGCAGGCTTCGGGCCGATGCTGCCCGAGGTCTATCACGTCCCCTTCCCGATGGCCTATCACGGCGTGACGGTGGAAGACTCCTTGGCAGCGCTCGAGCAGCTGTTCAAGGCGGACGTCGACCCCGCGCGGGTGGCGGCCATCATCATCGAGCCGGTGCTGGGCGAGGGTGGCTTCTACGCCGCCCCGGCCGAGCTGCTGCGTCGCCTGCGCAGCCTGTGCGACAACCACGGCATCGTGCTCATCATCGATGAGATCCAGTCCGGTTTCGGCCGCACCGGGCGCATGTTCGCCATCGAGCACACCGGGATCGAACCGGACCTCATCACCATCGCCAAGAGCGTGGCCGGTGGGGTGCCGCTCGCGGGCGTGATCGGCAAGGCGCAGATCATGGATGCGCCCCCGCCGGGCGGCCTGGGTGGCACCTACGCCGGCTCACCGCTTGGGTGTGCGGCGGGACTCGCGGTGCTGGAGGTGATGCGCGAGGAGCAGTTGCTCAAGCGCTCCCAGGAAATCGGTCGCTTCATGGCCTCGCGGCTGAAGGGCCTGCAGGTGCGGTTCCCGGCCATCGGTGAAGTGCGCGCGCTGGGGGCGATGGTGGCCCTAGAGCTGGTGAAGAACTCGCGGGCCGATGCGCCTGATGCCGAACTGACACGTGCGCTGGTGCAGGCCGCCGCGCGCCGCGGTCTCATTGTCCTGTCGTGCGGGGTCTACGGTAACGTGATTCGTTTCCTCGCGCCGCTCACCATCAGTGATGCGCTGCTCAAGGAAGGACTGCACCTCTTCGAGGAGGCGCTGGCCGAGGTCGCCGGCGGTGCCCTGCCCGCCCAGGCGGCCGGCTGAGCTGACTTAGGCGCGACCCGCGTTGGCGTCGGTGGGGGTGTGGAAGTACTCGCTCTCTGAG
The DNA here is from genome assembly GCA_019247195.1 of Gammaproteobacteria bacterium. Taxonomy (GTDB): domain Bacteria; phylum Pseudomonadota; class Gammaproteobacteria; order Steroidobacterales; family Steroidobacteraceae; genus 13-2-20CM-66-19. The sequence continues at coordinate 8,452 of JAFAPI010000144.1, read as the reverse complement.
GCGAGTTGCTCGATCAGCCGCTTCAGCTCCGCCATCCGCCCCTGCGCGGTGCTGATCGGCATGCAGTCCTGACAGCGCGGATCGCCGCAGGGCTGGCGCGAGTACAGCCAGTACTGCAGCGCCCCGGCGAGGAGCCCATCCGCGATATCCCACAGGTCAGCGTCCTTGTCCTTGTCCGCGATCCGGTTACCCAGATCCACGGCCTTGGAAAAGGCCGCATCGAAAGTATCGGCCAGCTCAGTCATTTCCGCGCCGCCCCCGCCTCGTTCGCCCTAGTATAGCGCGGCCCTTTCCGCCCTCCGCGGCCCCGGCCGCGCGTCGTGGCAGCAGCGCGAGGCCCTGCCACCGGGCCGCGACCTCACTGCCTGTCCTTTATGCGATAGCCGCCACGGAAGCGTCACCGCAGCGGCGCGCATGATGTGGCAGAGCCTTAACCAACCGACTGAGAGCTGTGTCTCCCTATGCGACTTATGTCGCATGCAGACAAATGCCTACCGCACCAACACGCGACGCTGCCCCGGTTCCCGCTGCCCCCGCCACGCGGCGGGGCTGGCTGCCGCCGCCGCTCGGGATCGCGGGGCGCTTGGCCTTTGGCCTCGCGGCCGTAGCTGCGGTTTTCGTGGCCGGCGAGGTGATCGCCACCCGCACCACGCACGATGCGCTCGAGGCGGTACGCGGCATGCAGCAGGAGCAGGAGCCACTCGCCAGCGCCGCCAACTCGATTCTCGATCGGCTGATGGCTTATGACCGCGTGGTGGGTGAGTACGTCCAGGCGCACGAGGGCGTCGACAAGGACGCGATCACGCGCGCGGGCAAGGATCTGGAAGATGCCGTCGCCGGTTACTTCGCCACGGTCCCCGGCGGCAAGAGCAATGCGACCGCCGCCGCGTTGCGGGACGAGCTCAGCGAGCACATCGCCACCGCGCGCGCACTCGCCGATCGCGCCAGCCAGCGGGCGCAATGGGCCGAGGAGCGCCAGGCGGCCCTCAACCGCGTGTACCAGCACATAGCCGCGGCCGGCGGTGCGGGCGTGGCCATCGACAATACGCAGGTCTTCGCCCGGCGCTCGCTCGCCGAGCTCGAGTCGGCGATCAACGCGGTGCGCGGCAATTCCGACAAGGCCCCGACCATCGCCCGGCACGAGGAGGAGTTCCGTGCGCTGCTGCAACTGCACGCCGAGGACCTTGCGCTCTCGCCCGGGCGGGCCTGGCTGTGGCTCGTCAAGCAGGATTTCGACGACGCGGTGAAGCTGCGCCAGCAGATGGCTCACGAGGACCAGGTAAGCGGTCCGCAGTGGCACGCCGTGCTCGAGGACAGCGCCAACCTCGCGGCTGACATCCAGGAGAACCTGCAGCGACCGGCCCGCGCGGCACTGTTCCGTGCAGCCGAGCGCGCCTCGACGGCCGCCCGTACCGCCGCGGAGACGCGCCGCGTGAGCGATGTCGGCGTACTGGGACTGCTCCTGCTGATGTCGGTGCTGCTGACTCTGAGCATCAGCTTGCCCGTGCGGCGCCTGACGGCGGCCACGCGCCGCCTGGCCGGTGGTGATCGGACGGCGCGCGCGCCGCGCGGCGGCGCGGCCGAGGTCGACGAGCTGGCGAAATCTTTCAACGCGATGGCCGACCGCATCGAGCACGCCGAAACAGAGTTACTCGCCCAGCAGGCCGAGCTCGAGCGTCACGTCGCCGAGCGCACCCGCCAGCTGCATCACCTCGCCTATCACGACCCTCTCACCCAGCTGCCCAATCGTCGCAAGCTCTCGGCGCGGCTCGCGGCCGCCCTCTCGAGCGAGGGCGGGCGCCGCCTGGCGCTGCTGTTCGTGGACGTCGACAACTTCAAGACGATCAACGACACGCTCGGCCACAGCTTCGGCGATCGGGTGCTGCAGCAGATCGCGGAGCGGCTGCGCGCGGCCAGTGGAGCGCAGAACCTGCTTGCCCGCCTCGGCGGCGATGAGTTCACGCTGCTGCTCGAGGACGTGCCCTCGGTCGCCGAAGTCGAGGCTCATGCCATGCGCATCGTGGCCGCGATGCAACAGCCGCTCAGCATAGACGGCCGCGTCCTCACTACCAGCGCCAGCGTGGGTGCGAGCCTGTACCCGGATCACGCGGCTGATGCCGAGGGACTGCTGCGGGCGGCGGATGTGGCGCTGTTCCGCGCCAAGGAGCTCGGTCGCAACCGCTTTGCTCTCTACAGCCCGGAGCTGTACGACGCCGCGGCGCAGCGCTTTCGCCTGGAGCAGTCCCTGCGCCGCGCGGTGGAAAAGGGCGAGCTCATGCTCATGTACCAGCCGCAGGTCTCCCTCGACACCTTCCACGCCAACGACGTCGAGGCTCTGCTGCGCTGGAACCGCCCCGACGGGCGTATCGCCACGGCCAGCGAGTTCATCGAGGCGGCGGAGAAGACCGGTCTCATCCACGAGCTCACGCACTGGATCCTGCAGACCGGTATCGCCGCGGCCGCCGCCTGGCGGGCACAGGGCTGGACCCAGGCGCGTATCGCCATCAACGTCTCCGCCCCGCAGTTCTTCGAGAGCGACTTCGTCACCCAGGTGGGCCGGACGCTGAAGGAGGCCGGTCTCCCCCCCAGCGCGCTCCAGCTCGAAATCACTGAGACCGTGTTCCAGACCGGGCCGACCACGATCGAGTCGCTGCGTCATCTGCGCGCCCTCGGGGTCGCGGTGGCTCTCGATGACTTCGGGATCGGCTACTCCTCGCTCACCTCGCTCGAGCACCTGCCCCTGACCCACGTCAAGCTCGACCGCATGCTGATTGCCTCGGTGGATACCAACCCACGCTCCGCCGCGATCGTGCGTTCCATCGTCGCGCTCTGCCACGGTCTGGGGTTGCAGGTGGTGGCCGAGGGCGTCGAACGCGCGGCCCAGCTCGAGTTCCTCGCCGCCTGTGGACCGATCAGCGTGCAGGGCTTCCTGGTCGCGCACCCGGTCGAGGGCGCGCACACCCCGCAGGAAGCCCTGGCCGCCGGACGACGCGCTCAGGCTGCGTTGCACGGCGCTTCGGCGCCCTGGCACGAGGGCTCGGACGCCCTGGTATTTCTCGGCGGCGCCGGCCGGCGCCGGACCTAACCGACCTAACAGATTCGGCTGCGCGCGTCACGCCGCCACCCTGGCACTTGCCAGAACGGGTGCAGAGCGGTATGTGTCCCCGTGAGGGGGCACCATCACCCATGTCGCGCGCAGGCGCCTCGAATGAGGGCACAGGGTACGCGCCGCGCCGCCGCAGGGGGCGCCGGTTCGCGCTGCTCGTCGCTTGCGCCCCGTGTCTGGCTCTGGCGCAGCGCGCGGAGCAGAACGCGGTAGTCGATGCGCAGGACGCCTTCGGCAATTCCACCGGCTATCAGACCATCGGCCTGTACACGCTCAACGATGTACGCGGCTTCAATCCGCAGCAGGCGGGCAATCTGCGCATCGAGGGCTTCTATTTCGATTATCCGAGTAACTACGTCACTCCGTGCCTGGTCAGCGCCACGACCATGCGGGTCGGCATCGCGGCGCAAAATTACGCTTTTCCCGCCCCTAGCGGCATAGCCGATCTGACCCTTTCCACCGCCGCGGCAGCCGCCGGCGTGGACGCAGTCGTGACTTCCGGCTCCTACGCCCAGCATGGCGCCCTCCTGGAGGGACGCGGGGCCCTCGGCGGCGGGCTGTCCGGATCGGCCTGCTTCACGTGGGATCGACACTTCCTGCCCGATGCAGCCTTCGATGCCACTAACAGTGGCGGGGCCGCGTCGCTGCGGTGGCAACCCGATGCGCAGACCGACGTGCGACCGTTCTGGTCGATGATCCACGGGGGCATGCACCGACTGTTGCCCGTCGTCTACACGGATGGGCTGTTGCCGCCGCCGGGCTTCAGCGCGCGCGCGCTCGGCGCGCAGGACTACACGCGCGTCGGTTGGCAGACCACCATCTACGGCCTGGTTGCACGCCGGGTACTGAGCCCGGAATGGACGCTCGCGGGCGGCGTGTTCCGCGGCATCGAGCGCGATCAGCCCAACTACATCGACCAATACCTGTCGATTCTGCCGGATCGCACGGCCGACCACGTGCTCGACGTCGTCCCGCGCATCGAGTCCGCTTCCACCTCGGGGGAGTGGCGCCTGAGCCGCGTCACGGGCGCTACGGATCACGTCCGCGCGCTGCGGCTGACCGTGCGCGGCCGCGACGCGCGTCGTGAATTCGGCGGGGACGCGATCATCGATTACGGCGTGCGCTCCATCGATGTGCCCCTACCTACACAGGTCGTGCCGTTCAGCAATTCGGCGGTCTCTACCGATCAGACGCGGCAGCTGGATGTGGGCTTCGAGGATGAGGAGCGCTGGTCGGGCCGGGGCTCATTTGGGATCGGGTTGCTGCGCAGTCATTACACCCGCACGCTGCTCGCACCGGGGGCTGCGCCGACGAGTGCGACCACGACGCCATGGCTGCCGAGCGCGCGCTTCACGCTCACTCCGCGGACCGCGCTGACCTTCTATGGCAGCTACATCACCGGGCTTGAGGACTCTGCGCTCGCCCCCTCGGAAGCCGCCAACCGCGGCGAGCCCCCGCCGGCAACCCGCTCGCACCAGCTTGACGCGGGCCTGCGCTATGCACCGCGGGATGCGCTGTCACTGCTGCTCGGGGTCTTCGAAATCAAGAAGCCGTACTTCAACCTCGACGATGGCCCGGCGACGGCGCCGCCCGGCGCGAGCGCGGCGCCGCGCCTCTATCGCGCGCTCGGGGAGATCCGCCACCGCGGGGTCGAGGCGTCCGCGCACTACTCTGCGGCGGGGCTCACCCTGATCGCGGGCGCGGTGCTGCTGCGGCCGCGCGTGACGCGCGTGGAGCCCACATCCGGAGCCAGCGGCTCGGTGCCGCTTGGCCCGGTGCCGGCCCTGCTCAACATCAACCTCGATTATGTCGTGCCGCGCGGGGCAGGCTGGGCCGGCTCGCTGCAGCTGACGCGACTGTCACGGCGGGTGGCCACCAACGATGACGCCACGTACCTGCCGGCGCTCACCCTGCTCGATGCAGGCATACGCTACGAGGTGCGGAGCGCGGCTCGCACCGTGACCGTGCGACTGGACATGACCAACCTCACCAACTCGACCGGACTGCGGCTGACCTCGGTCGGCCAGGTCATCCCCCAGTTCGGCCGTCAGCTCCTGTTCAATCTCGCGCTGGATGACTGAGTCTCAGGCGGCGCCTGCGTGAATGCGCGGCGAGCCGCGACTCCCAGATCGGTCTGGTCGGTGAAGAATCCGTCCACGCCCGCACGCAGGTACGCGAGGAGCTCGGTCTGCAGGTCGCCGCGACCGGCGTCGTCTTCACCGCGGCGCAGTTCCGTCGGCAGGAAGTGGTTCTCCGCGCGAAAGGTCCACGGATGCACCTGCAGCCCGGCGGAGTGCGCGCGCTGCGTGAGGTCCGTGGCAGCGCCGAGCGACCCGTCCGGTCGGCGCGGGATAACGAGGGTCTTGTCAGGGCCAATCGCCTGGGCGTAACCGGCAGTCGCGGCCAGACCCTCGTTGGTCATGAGGTCGGCGAAGGTCCGGGCATCGCCAGCGTGCCGCAGATCAAACGGGGCCCCTGCGGACTCAAGCAGCTGCACCCGTGGCAGCTCGCACAGCCGCGCGAGCGTCTGCAGGCTGCCCGGCTCGAAGGACTGCAGCCACACCCTTGGGTCCCGGCCGCGGTAGCCGTGCTGGCTGAGGGTGGCCACCAGCGCCGGCTCGAGCGCCAGCCCGCGGGCGGCGAAATAGGTCGGGTGCTTCGTCTCGGGATAGACGCCGACTGGCCTCGAGACCCTAGTGAGTTCGCGCCCGCGCACCGCGCGCTGCGCCTCAAAACCCTCTAGCAGCGCAAGGATCTCCGCCAGGGTCGGGATCTCGAACAGGCCATCGAAATGCGCATTGCCCGGCCGCAGCGCCGGGATGCGCTCCCGGGCCCGCAGTGCCTTGATCTCGGCGAGGGTGAAGTCCTCACTGAACCAGCCCTCGATCCACTGCCCGTCGACGCAGCGGCGGGTACGGCGCGCGGCGAACTCTGGGTGCTCGGCCACGTCCGTGGTGCCGCCGATCTCGTTCTCATGGCGTGCAATCAGCACCCCGTCCCGGGTCATGACCAGGTCTGGCTCGATGAAATCGGCCCCGCACTGCATGGCGATGTAGTAGGAGGCCAGGGTGTGCTCGGGGACGTAGCCGCTCGCCCCGCGGTGCGCGATGACGATGGGAAGGGCCATGCCTCATATCAGCACAGGGCTGCGGCGCTTGCTAGACTTTTGCGGTGCTGCTCACGGAACGCGACATCTATCACTTCCGCGAAGGCAGTCACTTCCGGGCCTACGAGAAGCTTGGCGCCCATCCACACCGCGGGGCCGGCGCCCCCGCGCGTGGCACGCACTTCGCGGTGTGGGCCCCCAACGCCAGTGCAGTCAGCGTGGTGGGCGACTTCAATGGCTGGCAGCGAGGCGCCGCGCCCCTCGCTCCACGCCCAGACTCATCCGGCATCTGGGAAGGCGCCGTTGCCACTGCGCAGCCCGGAGCGCTCTACAAGTATCACGTGCAGTCGCGCCTGGGGAGTGCCGCCGACAAGGCCGATCCCTACGCATTTCGTACCGAGGTGCCGCCCCGCACGGCGTCCGTGGTGTGGGAGCTCGACTATGATTGGCAGGATGCGGCCTGGCAGTCACAGCGTCGCCAGGTCAACTCACTCGAGGCGCCGTGCTCGATCTATGAGCTGCACGCCGGCTCATGGCGCCGCGTACCCGAGGAGGGGAACCGGCCTCTCAACTACCGCGAGCTTGCGCACCAGGTCGCCGATTATGTCCTCGACCTCGGCTTCACCCACGTCGAACTGCTGCCGGTCATGGAGCATCCTTTCTACGGCTCCTGGGGCTATCAGGTTACCGGCTACTTCGCTCCGAGCGCCCGCTACGGAACCCCGCAGGACTTCATGTATTTCGTGGATTACCTGCACAGCCGCGGCGTCGGGGTCATCCTCGACTGGGTACCGTCGCATTTCCCGACCGACGTACATGGACTCGCCCTCTTCGATGGCACACACCTCTACGAGCACGCGGATCCGCGCCAGGGCTTTCATCCGGAGTGGAGCAGCTCGATCTTCAACTACGGCCGCGCGGAGGTGCGCGATTTCCTCGGCAGCAGTGCGCTGTTCTGGTTCGATCGCTACCACGTTGATGGGCTGCGGGTCGATGCGGTGGCCTCGATGCTGTACCTCGATTACGCCCGCCGCGCCGGGGAATGGGTGCCCAACCGCTTCGGCGGGCGCGAGAACCTCGAGGCGGTGGAGTTCCTGCGGCAGCTGAATCAGTCCGTCTATCGGGACTACCCCGACGCGCAGACGATCGCCGAGGAGTCGACGGCCTGGCCGGCCGTATCGCGGCCACTCGAGCTCGGCGGACTCGGTTTTGGACTCAAGTGGAACATGGGCTGGATGCACGACACCCTCAAGTACCTGCAGCAGGACCCCGTGCACCGCAAGTATCACCACAGCCGCCTTACCTTCAGTCTGTGGTACGCCTTCAGCGAGAACTTCGTGCTGCCGCTGTCACACGATGAGGTCGTGCACGGCAAGGGTTCGCTGCTCGGCAAGATGCCCGGCGACGAGTGGCAGCAGTTCGCCAACCTGCGCCTGCTATTCGGCTACATGTGGGGTCATCCGGGCAAGAAACTCCTCTTCATGGGCGGTGAATTCGGGCAGCGCCGCGAGTGGCAGCACGACGAGAGTCTCGAGTGGCACGTGCTCGGCTATCCGCTGCACCGCGGCCTGCAGCGCTGGGTGCAGGATCTGAATGCCCTGTATCGCGCCACCCCCGCCCTGCACGCGCTGGACTTCACCGCCGCTGGCTTCCGCTGGATCGATGCGAGCGATGCCGAGGCCAGCGTGCTCGCTTTCCTGCGCAGCGGGACCGCAGGCCCGCCGTTGCTGGTGGTATGCAACTTCACCCCCGTACCTCGCGAGAACTACCGCCTCGGAGTGCCCCAGCGCGGACGCTGGCTCGAGCGGCTCAACAGCGACGCCGCCGACTACGGCGGCAGCGGCCGCGGCAACCTCGGGGCGCTCGAGGCTGAAGCCGTAGCGGCGCACGGTTATCCGCAGTCGCTGCGACTGAGCCTGCCGCCGCTGGCCGTGCTGATGCTGACGCCGCCCTGACGGGAACCGCTGCGTACGGGGGTGCACGAGTAGGCGGGTCAGCCGCCGGACCGCTATTGCGTTGCTCTGCCGAGCGGCACAATGCACCACGATCCTGCGGAGATACGCCCATGCGTTACTGGCTCGTTTCCGCGCTCCTCGCGGGCCTCGGGCTCAGCGGCTGCGCCAGCGGCATACCCAAGCACGAATCGGATGCGCAGACCCGCGCGCGCTACGAGCAGTACGCCGCGGCTCCGGTGGATCACATCACCTGGCTCGGCAACTATTACGGCTGGGAGCCGCTGG
>JAFAPI010000122.1 GCA_019247195.1 Gammaproteobacteria bacterium | reverse complement strand
TCCCGTCGGGGTACGCCGCCCCTTCAGACACCACGATCACGCAATAGCCGTAGTCCGTCACGGACTGCTTGACCTTATCCAGAAACTTCTGCTGCTCGAACGGGATTTCCGGAAACAGAATGATGTGCGGCGGCTCGGATGGCCCGCGCCCCGCCAGGCCCGCGGCGGCGGCGATCCAGCCGGCATGACGCCCCATCACCTCGAGCACGAAGACGCGCGTGGAGGTGCGCGCCATGGAGGCGACGTCGAGCGCCGCCTCGCGGGTGGAGACCGCGACGTACTTGGCTACCGAGCCGAAGCCCGGGCAGCAGTCGGTGTGCGGCAGGTCGTTATCCACCGTCTTGGGCACGCCGACGCAGGTGATCGGAAAACCGAGCGCGGCCCCGAGCTGCGACACCTTGAGGGCAGTGTCCATCGAGTCGTTGCCGCCGTTATAAAAGAAGTAGCCGATACCGTGGGCACGAAAGACCTCGATCAGGCGCTCGTACTCAGCGCGGTTCTGCTCGATGCCCTTCAGCTTGAAACGGGCCGAGCCGAAGGCCCCGGCGGGGGTGTACTTCAGCCCGCGGATGGTCGCGGCGCTCTCGCGGCTGACATCTATCAGGTCCTCGGTGAGCGCGCCGATGATGCCGTGGCGCCCGGCGTACACCTTGCCGATGCGCGCCGAGCGCTGTGCCGTCTCGATGACCCCGCAGGCGGTGGCGTTGATGACGGCCGACACACCTCCGGATTGGGCATAGAAGGCATTGGGCGCCGCAGACTTGGTCTTCATGGCCGGATCGGGGTCGGGTTGCGGGTTCGGCAGGATAGCGCAGGCGGCCCGCGCGCGCCGCGGCGGGCGCGCTGAGCTGGTTTGACCTCCTTGGGGGGCGCCGGTAACGTGGCGCACCTTTGCCGCCCCCGCGGCCGGAAACGACACAGCATGCGCATCGTCCTGTTAGGCCCGCCCGGCTCGGGCAAGGGCACCCAGTCACAGCGTCTGGTGGAGCGGCTGCGGATTCCGCAGATCTCCACCGGCGACCTGCTGCGCGCCGCGGTGGCCCGCGGGACCGAGCTCGGCCGCCAGGCCAAGGAGGCGATGGAGGGGGGCCGGCTGGTGGATGACTCGCTGGTGCTGGGCATGATCCGTGAGCGGCTGCGCGAGGCGGACGCCCGGCGCGGCTTCATCCTCGATGGCTTCCCGCGCAATCTGGCCCAGGCGCACGCGCTCGACCATCTGCTCGAGGAGCTGCGCCAACCGCTCAGCAGCGTGGTGCAGTTCGAGGTGGACTACGGCGAGCTCGTGCGGCGCATCTCCGGCCGGCGCACCTGCGCGGACTGTGGACGCGTCTTCAATCTCATCACCTCCCCGCCCAAGGGCGCCGCCGCCGTCTGTCCGAAGAGCGCCGCGCCCCACCGGCTGTTGCAGCGCCCGGATGACAATGAGGCCACGGTCGCGGAGCGACTGCGCGTGTACGAGGAGAAGACCCGGCCGCTGGTGGACTTCTATCGCGCGCGCGGCCTGCTGCGCGCGATCGACGCAAGCGGCACCGTGGATGCGGTGACCCGGCGGCTGTCCCAGGCGCTCAAGGTGCGCCTCACCGCGCCCCGCAAGCCGGCGCGCAAGAAAAGCGGCACTGCCGCCAAGCCGCGCCGCGCCAGCGCGGGGCACGCGGCGCGCCGCTCAGGCACGGCACGTCGCAAGTCCCCGGCGCGCGGGGCCGCGCGCCGCGGACGCGGGCGCGCCCGCCGCTAGAGGACTGCCAGCAAGCGCTCACCGAGCACCGCGCGGCGCCAGCCGTGCAGCACCGCCACGTCGCGATCGCCCTCGGCTAAACGCTCCAGGTCGCGGCGCGTGGCGAGAAGCTCCGCCGCGAGGCCGAGCTCCGCCGCGATCCCCTGCGTGATCGTCGCCAGACTCTTGATGAGTGCGGTGCGCTTCGGGTCCGGACGCGCGCGGGCCGGCAGGGGAGGTGTGGGCTGTGGAACCGCCGCGGCTTCCACGCAGCCGAGCAGCTCCGCGCCGCGTCGCTTGATGAGCCCGGGCGGCAGGCCCGCCGCGGCAAGCTCTGCAGTCGTGCGCGGCACGCGTGCGACCATCTCGCGCAGCTGCGCCTCATCGAGGATCCAGCCCCGCGGGCGGTCATGGACGCTCGCCATACGCTCGCGCCAGGCGGCGAGCTCGCGCGCGAGCCGCTGCCGCGCGGGATCGAGCTCGCGCAATCCTTTCAGGCGTCGCCAGGCCTCCTCGGGGGCGACGGTGAGATCGGCGGGATCCTCGAGGGCGGCGAGCTCCTCGGCGAGCCAGCCACCGCGCCCGAGCTGCGCCAGTCGCTCCTCGAGCGCCGCCGCGAGCGGCAGCAGGTAGCGCACGTCGTCGAGCGCATACTCGAGCTGTTGCGGCGAGAGCGGACGCCGCGACCAGTCGGTGCGGGTGTGAGATTTCGGCAGCTCGTGCCCGAGCAGGCGCCGTACCAGCTCTGCGTAGCCGACCTGGGCCGGCAGGCCGCACAGCGCGGCGGCGATCTGCGTATCGAAGATCGGGCCGACACCGGCGGCGAGCGGCAGCAGCACCTCCAGATCCTGCCGTGAGGCGTGCATGACCTTGAGCACGCCGCGCGCGGTCAGGAGTTGCGTCAGCGCGCGGAGTTCCGCGAACGCCAGTGGATCGATGCAGACCGCGCGCTGCGGAGTGGCGAGCTGGACCAGGCACAGCTGGGCGCGGTAGGTGCGCTCGCGCAGGAACTCGGTGTCGAGGGCGAGGCGCGGCTGGGCGGCGAAGGACGCGCTGAGCTCGGCGAGCTCGGCGGCGGAGGTGACGATCTGCTGCAAGGGAGGGCGGGGATGAGTGTGTACAATCGCAGCTGCGCATTATGCGCAGGCTCGCGAGCGTACTTCAAAGATGCGGGAGGTTCTGCGGCTGTTCGTCCAGATCGCGCTGCTGCGCCGCGGACCGCAGGACCTGCCAGCCTCGCTGTGGCTGCTGGTGCCCAGCGTACTCCTCTATATTGCGCTCAACGTCCTGCTCGGTGCGCTCCTGCCGCTCAACCGGCCCGGCCACGCCGCACCCTCCGGCAGCTGGGCCGCGCTATTGCTCGATACGCTCTTCACCTACGTCTGGTACGCGGTACTGCTGCGCCTCGCGGGTCGTCCCGAGCGCACGCTGCAGACCACCACCGCCGTGTTCGGTCTGCTGATCGTGCTAACGCCACTGCTGTTTCTGTCCGGCTGGCTCTGGTCGCGCCTGGCGGAGGACGCGGTGTGGGGTGCGCCGCTCACGCTGTTCGGTGTCGTGCTGCTGGTGTGGCTCGTGGCGGCCAACGCTCGCATCCTCAAGGCCGCGCTGGAATGGTCGGGCAGTGTCTGCGTGGCGCTGGTCATCCTGCAGATCGTCGTCGCCGAGCTGCTGCGTCGCGCGCTCTTTGCGCTGCCTGAGGGCTGAGCCGCCATGCACGTGCACATTCTGGGCATCGCGGGCACCTTCATGGGCGGTGTCGCGGCCCTGGCTCGTGCCGCCGGATTCCGGGTCACCGGCTCGGACCGCGACATCTATCCGCCGATGAGCACGCAGCTGCAGGCACTTGGCATCGAGATCACCCAGGGGTTCGAGGCGGCGCAGCTCGAGCCAGCCCCGGACGTGGTCATCGTGGGCAACGTCATGACGCGCGGCATGCCGGTGATCGAGGCGCTGCTGGATGGTGCGCTGCCCTACCTGTCCGGTCCCCAGTGGCTCTCGCAGCAGGTGCTCGCGGGGCGCTGGGTACTCGCGGTGGCCGGGACGCACGGCAAGACCACGACCGCCTCGCTGCTCGCCTGGATACTCGAGCACGCAGGCCACGCCCCGGGCTTCCTCATCGGCGGAGTGCCGACCAACTTCGGCACCAGCGCCCGGCTGGGCACTGGCCACTGCTTCGTCATCGAGGCCGACGAGTACGACACGGCTTTCTTCGACAAGCGCGCCAAGTTCGTGCATTACCGGCCGCGCACCGCGGTACTGAACAACCTGGAATACGACCACGCCGACATCTATCCGGACCTCAATGCCATCCAGCGTCAGTTCCATCACCTGGTGCGCATCGTGCCGCGCAACGGCCGCATCATCTGGAACGCCGCCGATACGCGGCTCGCCGAGACGCTGCGCATGGGATGCTGGACGCCGCTCGAGGGCTTTGCGCGTGCGCCGCACCCCGAGGCACGATGGAGCGCGCGCCTGACGGGAGATGGATCGAGCTTCGAGGTCCACGAGGGTGAGCGGCTGCACGGCACGGTGCGCTGGTCGCTCCTCGGCGCGCACAACGCCGAGAACGCGCTCGCGGCGATCGCCGCGGCGCGCCACGCCGGAGTCGAGCCGGCGCGCGCGATCGCCGCGCTGGGCGAGTTCCAGGGCATCGCCCGCCGGCTGCAGCTGCGCGGCACGGCGCATGGCGTGCGTATCTATGACGACTTCGCCCACCATCCCACCGCCATTGCCACGACCCTCGATGGCCTGCGCCGCCACGTGGGTGCGCAGCGCATCCTGGCGGTCCTGGAGCCGCGCTCGCACACCATGCGGCTCGGCGTACATCGCGGCACACTCGCCGCCGCGTTCGCCGCCGCGGATGCCGTGTGGCTGTACGCACCGGCCGATCTCGGGTGGGATGCGGGTGCCGTGGCCACCGAGCTCGGCGCGCGGGGTCACCTGGCGCGCGAGGTGGACGCGCTCGCCGCCGAGCTCGCCGGAGTGGCGCAAGCGGGCGATCACATCCTCATCATGAGCAACGGCGGCTTCGGTGGCCTGCACGGCAAGCTCCTCGAGCGGCTGCAGGCGCGTGGCCCGGTTTAGTGCGAGCGGCCCCTGGGCTTTAACGGCCGCACACGTTCTCTTCGCCGGCAGCCTCCTTCGCCTCGCAGCTTCGAGCCCCGCTACCTCGGCCGGGTGCGTCGCCGCCTGCGTCAACGAAGCCCGTTCGGGGCGTGCTCATCCACGCCGGCCGACGTCCTGCCGCGGAAGTGGCGCACCCGGGGTCGCGGCTAACGCGAGCTCCCGCCGAAGTTCGAGCCGCGGCTACGCGCGTGACGGCAGGCTGTCGCCAGCCGGATGGCGGACCGCCCGGCTGAGGTGCTGGCACCCCAGTGGGGGCACAGGTCGCAGCTGTTCGGTGAGGCACCGCCGCTGTGGCGCCTGGCGGGGTCGCCTGGTCAGTACGGCAGCCCACGGCTGCGGGCGTACAACGCGAGGTACTTGCGGCGCACGTAACCGGCCTCGACGAGCGCGAAGACCAGGCCGCGCCAGCCGTCGAGGAAGCCGAGCCGCAGCAGATAACCGCGCACGAAGCGCCATTGCGGATTGAAGAGCACCGGCCACAGGCTGCAGCGCCGGCCGCGCTCAAAGCGCGCCTGTGCCATCAGGTCGGCGTAACGCTGCATGCGCGCCAGCTGCTCGCTCAGGCTGCGATAGGAGAAGTGCTCGAGGTGGCCACGCAGCCGGCCGACGCGGCCGCGCACCCGGGTGTTCTCGTGGATCTCCTCGCCGGTCCAGCCGCCGCGGCGGCGGTCGAAGAGGCGCACCAGGCGGTCCGGGTAGGCGTTGCCGTGGCGCAGGAAACGACCGAAGTAATCGGTTATCCGCGGCACGGAGTAGCCAGCGGCGTCGCCGAAGCCCCGGCGCCGCAGCGCCTCGATCTCAGCGCGCAAGGCGCCGCTCAGACGCTCGTCGGCATCGAGGCACAACACCCAGTCGTGTCGCGCCGAGTCCACGGCGAACTGTTTCTGCGAGCGGTATCCGGGCCAGTCGCGCTCGATCACCCGCGCCCCCAGGGCGCGCGCGCGCTCGCGCGTATCGTCGCTCGAGTGCGCATCCACCACCAGCAGCTCGTCGCAGAACTCCAGCGAGCGCAGACAGCCCTCGATGCGGTCCGCTTCGTTGAGGGTGATCACGCAGGCCGACAGCTGGTTGGTGTTCGCCACGTCCGGGAGCGCTCGCGCCGACCGATCCTGCATAGAATAGCGCATGGGTTCGCTCCTGTTCTTCGACCCGGTCTGTCAACGTCCCTATGACACGCGCACGCTGCTCGAGCAGGCCACTGGTGGCACCGAGGCCAGTCTCACCCGGGTGGCCGACGCGCTCGGCGCCTACGTCATGCAGCACAACCGTACCGAGCCCAGTGGCCGCTACCTGCCGCCGCAGGCGCTCGAAGGGATCGATACGGTGGTCCTCAACCGCGACGCGCGCGCACTGCCGCAGGTGCGCTCGTTGTTCCCCCGCGCGCGCTTTCTGCTGTGGGTACACGACCAACTGCACCGTCATTCCAAGCGCGGCCGCCGTCTGGCGCGTTGCGGCGCCGCGCTGCGCGAGCTCGGGGTGACGGTGGTGTGCGTCTCGGATGCGCAGCGCCACGGGGTCGAGGACACGCTGCGCCACATGGGCGTCGCCGAGCGGGTGCGGGCGGTGACGATCTATAACCCCGTCGACGAGGCGCTGCAGCCTGCGGCGGCCGGCGTCGACCTGGACAAACTCGTCTTCTTCTCCTCGCCCAACAAAGGACTGCGCTTCACCCTCGATGCCTTTGCGGCCATGCGTCGCACCATCCCGGCGCTGCGTCTGCTGGTCGGCAACCCGGGCTACAAGCCCGACCGCGCGGAGCGGCGCGCGGGCGTGGAGTTTCTCGGGCCGCTGCCGCAGGCGCGGGTGCACGCCGAGGTGCGCGGCGCGCTCTGCACCTTCTGTCCGAACTTTCTCATTCCCGAAACCTTCGGTCTGGTGTTCGCCGAGTCGCACGCGCTCGGCACCCCCGTGCTGACCGTCGATTGCGGCGCGGCGCTCGAGGTGCTCGGTGACCCCGCGCAGGTCCTGCCCGTGCGGCCCACCTGGCGCCTGTACGAGAGCCTGGCCAGTCCGCTGCCGGAGGCGCTGCGGCGCGGGGCGGCTCGGGCGGCCGCCCGCGCGGGCCTGTTCGATGAGTTCACCGCCCGCATCCGCGCCTGGCGCGCCGGGGCGCGGCCGCGCGCGGCCCCTGACGCGCGTTTTCGCCTGAGCACGGTCACGCAGCAGTGGCGGACGCTCCTGGCCGGGGAGCCGGGCGGCCGCGGCGTTGCGTAGGCTTGCGGCCATGCGCACCCTAGGCTGGTTCCTGATCCTGCTCCTGGGCGCCCTCGCGGCCGTGGCGCTCCTAAGCTATCCGGCCTGGCTGCTGTTGCACCCGTACTTCGATTTTCCCTTCCATCGCATCGCCGAGCGCATCGGCTTGGTGACGCTCGCCGGCGGCTTCGTGCTGTTCGCGCGGCGGCTCGGTCTCGCGGACCGCGCGAGCCTCGGTTACGGGCTCCCACGCCGGACATTTGTGCGTGAGCTCACCCTCGCCCTGGCACTGGGCGTGCTCACCATGCTGCTGGTGGTGGCGGCCATGGCCGCACTCGGACTGCTCGCCCCGGCCCCGGCTGCGCCGCACGGCGCGGCACTGGTGCGGCTCGTGGTGCTGCGGCTGGCGAGCGGACTGGCGGTGGGATTCATCGAGGAGACGCTACTGCGCGGGGCCCTGCAGAGTGGCATTGCCCGCGAGGCGGGTACCGCCACCGCGATCGGGGCGACCGCGCTCATCTACGCCGCGACGCATTTCTTCGCCAAGTACCACGTCGCGCCAGAGGCGGTGAACGCCTGGAGCGGGGTGGCGCTGCTCGGCGGCTCGCTCCACAGCTTCGCCGCGCCGGGGACGATCGTGGATGCCTTCGCGGCGCTGTTCGCGGTCGGGGTGGTCCTGAGTCTGGTGCGCGCCAGCACGGGCAACATCGCCGCCTGCATCGGGCTGCACGCCGGCTGGGTGTGGGTCATGCTCGTCGTGCACGAGCTCGCCTACCCGCGTCGCCCGGCGCCGCTCGACTTCCTGCTGAGCAGCTTCGATGGCTTCGTCGGCTGGCTGGTGTGCGCCTGGACGCTGCTGCTGCTGCCGCCGCTGTGGGGCTTCTACCGCCGCCGCGCGGCTAATCGAGCTGACGCACGCTGAAGCCATCGCGCCGCAGCCGCTCCAGGAGTCCGCCGGGGCCGGCGACGTGCAGGGCGCCGACCACGACGAAGCTGTTGTCCTGGCCACGCAGCAGCGCCTCGACCTGCGGCAGCCAGCGCGCGTTGCGGACCGTCACCAGCGGCTCGAACAGCGAGGGGAAGGAGCGGTACTCATCGGCGAGCAGCTGACCGAGCCGGTCGGCATCGCCGGCGCGCCAGGCACCGAGCACCTCGCGCATCTGCGGCTGAATGTCGCGGATGTCCTCGAGCGTCTGCTCGAGCATGTGCACCTGGTCCTCGGGACTGAGCGCCGCGAGTCCGCCCAGCTCCTCCTCGAGCGTCTCCAGGCCCGCGGTCGGCTTGCCCTCCGCCTGCGCCCGGCGCAGCAGCTGCTCCTCGACTCCGGTGTCGGAGTCATAGCCGGCGTTGGCGTAGGCCAGCTCGGTGAGCTCGATGCCGACCATCCACGGAGTGAGATGATCCAGCGCCACCACCGGGAAGCCGAGCTGCTGTGCCGCGGTGCGCACGCGCTCATAGCGCGAGTCACCGAGCACGCCGCGCAGCTGGGTGCCGACGGGCAGCGTGCCGTGCGCCATCATCCACTCGCTCATCGCGCCCGGATCAAGCGCCCCGAGATCCATCTCCATGACCAGCCGCGCCGAGTCGCGATAGGCGCGCTCAAAACCCGGCGGCAGGGTCGCATCCTGCGGCGGCAGCAGATGCATCGAGCCGGCGATATAGACGGTGTTATGGGCGCCGCGAACCGCCCAGACGGGACTCGCGGCGTGCGCGCTCAGGCCGCCGAGCAGGCCGAGCGCGAGGAGCCATTGCTGTGCTCTTCGACCCACACCACCTCCGTCAGCAGCGAACCGTCGGCGCGCAGCTCGAACGTGCGGTAGCCCGGCGGGCGCCGGTCGACCGCAAAGTCGTCCGAGTGCGGCAGGAACTGCGCGCAGGTCGAGGGCGTGGCCAGCAGTCGCACTCCCTGACGCAGTCCCTCGTATGCCTGGTGGACGTGGCCCCACACCACGGCGCGCACCCGCTCGTGCGCCTCGAGCACGCGGAAGAAGTCGGCGGCGTTGGCCAGGCCGACCCGATCGAGCCAGCGGCTCGCCATCGGCACAGGATGATGGTGCAGGCACACCAGACAATGCCGGCTGCCGGCGCCGGCGAGCGCCGCCTCGAGTCCCTCCAGGGCCGCCGCACTCAACGCGCCGCCCGCGGCCCCGGGGATGCAGCTGTCGAGCAAGATGATGCGCCAGCGCCCGAGGTCGACATGACCGCCGAGCACGAAGGGCGCGCCGGACAGCTCGCGCCGCATCGCCTCGGGCTCGTCATGGTTACCGGGCAGGCACCACACGGGCAGTCCGAGCGGGGCGAACACACGCCGGAACTGGGCATAGCCGCCCGCATCGTCCTGCACCAGGTCACCGGTGACCAGGATGGCGCTCGGCGGCCAGTCACGTGCCCGGGCGTGCGCGAGCGCCTCCTGCAGCGCGGGCAGCGTGGCCACGCCGCGCAGCGTCTCGTGCTCCGCGCCGTACAGGTGCGGGTCGGTGAAGTGCAGGAGCCGGACCACGCTCATGAGGGCAGGTTAACAGGCCACTTTGGCGCTTTGCAGTGAACCAGGTCGCCCGCACCCCTCGCGACACGTTCCGTGTCATGACGCGATACCGTTTTGCGGCGCGGATAATGTGAAGCATGCCCCGCTCAAGTTGCGGCCGTACTTAACGGCGCTCACGCGTCGGCGCGCGGCGACGCATCGGGGAGCACGCGGCCGGGGGCCGCGGCCGATTGAGACCCGGGCGCGACTGGTGGACAATGCGCGCCCCTGTCCGCGGACGCGCCGCGGGGCGCGCCGCAACACCTGACCGGTTCGGCCCGGCCCCCGCCACGCCCCCCGGCCGCGCAAGAGATCTACATGAGCACACCGCGAGAGCTAGCGAACGCCGTCCGCGCCCTGGCCATGGATGCCGTGCAGCGCGCCAACTCGGGTCACCCCGGCATGCCGATGGGCATGGCGGACATCGCCGAGGTGCTGTGGCGGCATCATCTGCGCTACAACCCCGCCAACCCGCAGTGGCCGAACCGGGACCGTTTCGTGCTCTCCAACGGCCACGGCTCGATGCTGTTGTACGCGGTGCTGTATCTGACCGGCTACGCGCTCACGCTCGATGACATCAAGGCGTTCCGCCAGCTCAACAGCCGCACCCCGGGACACCCCGAGCACGATCCGCCGGCGGGCATCGAGACCACGACCGGCCCGCTCGGCCAGGGCATCGCCAATGCGGTGGGCATGGCGCTCGCCGAGCGGCTGCTCGGTGCGCAGTTCAATCGTCCCGGCCACGAGATCATCGATCACCACACCTATGTCTTCTGTGGCGACGGCTGCCTCATGGAAGGCATCTCGCACGAGGCCTGCTCGCTCGCCGGCACGCTCGGCCTGGGCAAGCTCATCATGCTGTACGACGACAACGGCATCTCGATCGACGGCAAGGTGCAGGGCTGGTTCAGCGACGACACCCCGCGCCGCTTCGCGGCCTACGGCTGGCACGTCGTGCCGCACGTCGATGGCCTCGATGCCGCGGCGGTGGATGCCGCGCTGCGCGCGGCGCAGGCCGAGCGCGAGCGTCCGTCGCTCATCTGCTGCAAGACCATCATCGGCTTCGGCGCCCCGCACAAGCAGGGCACCAAGGACGTGCACGGTGAGGCGCTCGGCGCCGACGAGGTGGCCGCCGCGCGTCAGACTCTCGGCTGGAATTTTCCGCCCTTCGTGGTGCCGGAGGAGATCAGGGCGGCCTGGGACCATCGCCCGGCCGGCGCGCAGGTCGAGCGTGAATGGCGCGCGCGCTTCGCAGCCTATGCCCAGGCGCACCCCCAGCTGGCGCGCGACCTCGAGCGGCGGCTGCGCGGAGATCTGCCGCCGGAGTGGCCCACGATCGCGCAACGCGTGCTCGACGGGGCACTGTCCCAGAGCACCCCGCAGGCGACCCGCCAGTCCTCGCAGTCCGCGCTGAACGTCCTCGGGCCGGCGCTGCCGGAGCTGTTCGGCGGATCGGCCGATCTCACCGGCTCGAACAACACGCAATGGAAAGGTGCCCAGACCCTCACGCCGGGTCCGCAGGGCACCGGCAACTATCTGCACTACGGGGTGCGAGAGTTCGGCATGACGGGCGTCATGAACGGCATCGCGGTCCACGGCGGGTTCATCCCCTATGGCGGGACCTTCCTCGTCTTCTCCGATTACGCGCGTAACGCGGTACGCCTCGCCTGCCTGATGGGGCAGCGCGTCATCCTCGTGTACACCCACGACTCGGTGGGCCTGGGCGAGGACGGACCCACGCATCAGCCGGTCGAGCACCTCGCCAGTCTGCGGGCGATGCCTTACCTGCACCTGTGGCGGCCCTGCGATGCCACCGAGACCGCCGTCGCCTGGAATCTGGCCCTGGAGCGGCGCGCGCCCACCGCGCTGGTGCTGACCCGCCAGGCCCTGGCGCAGCAGACGCGCACTGCCGCGCAGCTCGCCGCCATCCGCCGCGGCGGCTACGTCCTCATCGAGGGCGCGGCGGCGCCGGAGTGCATCGTGATCGCGACCGGCTCGGAGGTTGGGGTGGCGGCGGTCGCAGTCAACACGCTGAACGGCGCCGGACGGCGCGTGCGCCTGGTATCGATGCCCTCCACGGACTGCTTCGATGCCCAGGACGCGGCGTACCGCGAGAGCGTGCTGCCGTCGGGCGTGACGCGCCGGCTCGCGGTGGAGGCGGCGGCTTCACAGAGCTGGTGGCGTTATGTCGGCAGCACCGGGCGCGTGCTCGGCATCGATCGTTTCGGCGCCTCCGGCAAGGGCGCCGAGGTCTTAGCCTATTTTGGCTACACTGCCGATAATATTGCGGCACAGATCAGGGCACTGCTGGAGGGTTGACGGGCATGGCAATCAAGGTCGGGATCAACGGTTACGGACGCATCGGCCGCAACGTGCTGCGCGCCCTCTACGAGGGCAAGCGCACCGGCGAGGTGCAGATCGTCGCGCTCAACGACCTGTGCGACTCCAAGGCCAACGCCCACCTGACGCGTCACGACACGGTGCATGGCCGCTTCCACGGGGAGGTGCGCGTCGAAGGCGATTGCATGGTAGTGAACGGCGACCGCATCCGCGTGTTCGCCGAGCGCGACCCGGCCAAGCTGCCCTGGGGGGAGGTGGGCGCGGAGTACGTGCTCGAGTGCACCGGGCTCTTTACCAGCAAGGCCAAGGCGAGCGCGCACCTCAAGGGCGGGGCGCGGCGCGTGGTGATCTCCGCCCCGGGGGGCGAGGACGTGGACGCCACGATCGTGTACGGGGTGAACCATGCGACGCTCAAGAGCACTCACACGGTGATCTCGAACGCCTCCTGCACTACCAACTGCCTGGCCCCGGTTGCCAAGGTGCTGCACGACAAGGTGGGCATCGCGGCGGGCATCATGACTACCATCCACGCCTACACCAACGACCAGGTGCTGACCGACGTATACCACTCGGACCTGCGCCGCGCGCGCTCGGCGACCATGTCGCAGATACCGACCAAGACCGGCGCCGCGGCCGCGGTAGGCCTGGTGCTGCCGGAGCTGAAGGGCAAGCTGGACGGGTTTGCGGTGCGCGTGCCGACCATCAACGTCTCGCTGGTAGATCTGACCTTCACCGCGCGCCGCGCCACCTCGGTCGAGGAGGTGAATAAGGCGCTGCAGCAGGCGGCCGCCGCCGGTCCGCTCGCCGGTATCCTCGCCTACAACGACGCGCCGCTGGTGTCGGTCGACTTCAACCACGACGCCCACTCCTCGATCTTTGATGCCACGCTGACCAAGGTCATCGACGGCACCTTGGTCAAGGTGTGCGCCTGGTACGACAATGAGTGGGGCTTCTCCAACCGCATGCTGGACACGACGCTCGCCTGGTCCCGGGCGTCATGAAGGTATTGCGGATGGCGGACACGGACCTGCGCAACCGGCGGGTCCTGATCCGCGAGGACCTCAACGTTCCGGTGCAGCAGGGCGTCGTGACCAGCGATGCGCGCATCCGCGCTGCGCTCGCGACCGTGCGCTACGCACTCGACCAGCATGCCAAGGTATTCATCCTCTCGCACCTCGGTCGGCCCAAGGAGGGCAGCCCCGACCCCGCGCTGAGCCTGGCCCCGGTCGCCACGCGACTCGCGGAGCTGCTCGGCAAACCGGTGCCACTGCGTACCGACTGGCTCGACGGAGTCGACTGCGCCGCCGGCAGCGCGGTGCTGTGCGAGAACGTACGCTTCAACGCCGGTGAGAAGAGTGATGACGAGCAGCTGGCGCGACGCATGGCGCGCCTGTGCGACGTGTTCGTCATGGACGCCTTCGGTACCGCGCATCGCGCCGAGGCGAGCACCCACCAGGTGGCGCGCTTCGCCCCGGTCGCCTGTGCCGGGCCCCTGCTGGTCGGCGAGCTCGAGGCCCTGGAGCGTGCGCTCGAGAAGCCGGCGCGACCCCTGGTTGCGGTCGTGGGGGGCTCCAAGGTGTCGAGCAAGCTGCTGGTGCTCGAGGCACTGCTCGAGAAGGTGGACCAGCTCATCGTCGGTGGCGGCATCGCCAATACCTTCCTCGCCGCCGGTGGCGTACCGGTGGGCCGTTCGCTGTGTGAAACCGAGATGCTGGACGTGGCGCGCCGGCTGATGGAGAAGGCGCGCGCGCGCGGGACGGTCATCCCGCTGCCGAGCGACGTCGTGGTCGGCAAGGAGTTCGCCGCCACCGCCCACGCCGACGTGCGGGCGGTGCAGGACGTGCGCCCGGACGAGATGATCCTCGACATCGGCCCGGACAGTGCCGAGCATTGCGCGGGGCTGCTGCAGGGGGCCGGCACCATCATCTGGAACGGGCCGGTCGGCGTCTTCGAATTCGACCAGTTCGGCGAGGGCACGCGCACCATCGCCCAGGCCATCGCCCGCAGCAAAGCCTTCTCGCTGGCCGGTGGCGGCGACACCCTCGCTGCCATCGAGAAATACGCGGTGGAGGATGGCATCTCGTACATCTCCACCGGCGGGGGCGCCTTCCTCGAGTTCGTCGAGGGCAAGACCCTGCCGGCGGTCGAGGTTCTCGAGGAGCGGGCGCGTGGCTGAGGCGGACGCTCCCATGCTGCGGCGGGCCAAGATCGTGGCAACCGTCGGGCCGGCCACCGACGAGCTCGAGGTGCTGACGCAGATGGTGCGGGCCGGGGTCGACGTCGCACGCCTCAATGCCTCGCACGGCACCGTCGAGGATCGCCGCCGCCGCCTCGGACTGCTGCGCAGCGCGGCGCAGCGCGCCGATCGCTGCGTGGGTGTGCTGCTCGATCTCGGGGGTCCCAAGATCCGCATCGAGCGCTTCCGCGACGGACGCGTGCAGCTCGCCGAGGGCGCCCCTTTCCGCCTCGACACCGCGCTCGATCCCAAAGCGGGCACCGCCACCGTGGTGGGGGTGGCCTACAAAGATCTGCCGCGCGATGTCGCCGCCGGCGACACGCTGCTGCTCGCGGATGGTCAGATCGTGCTCGACGTCGAGCAGGTGAGCCGCACCACCATCGACACGCGCGTGCGCGTCGGGGGCGAGCTGTCCGACCGCAAGGGAGTCAACCGTCAGGGCGGGGGTATCTCCGCCCCCGCGCTCTCGGACCGCGACCGCGAGGACATCCGCTTCGCCGCGCAACAGGGCGTCGACTACGTCGCGGTCTCTTTCGCGCGCGAGGCCGCCGACATCGAGGAGGCGCGGCGCCTGATCCGGGCGGCTGGGGGCGAGGCGCGCATTGTCGCCAAGATCGAGCGCCACGAGGCGGTCGAGAATCTCGCCGGCATCATCGAGGCGGCGGACGTGGTGATGGTGGCGCGCGGCGATCTGGGCGTGGAGATGGGCTACGCCGAGCTCACCGGTCTGCAGAAGACCATTATCCACGAGAGCCGCGCGCGCAACCGCGTGGTGATCACCGCCACGCAAATGATGGAGTCCATGATTCAGAACCCGGTGCCGACGCGCGCCGAGGTGAGCGACGTCGCCAACGCCGTCATGGATGGCACCGATGCCGTCATGCTCTCGGCCGAGACCGCCACCGGCCGTTACCCGGTCCGCGCGGTGCAGGCGATGGCCCAGGTCATCGAAGGGGCGGAGAAATACCAGCTCACCCACCCGCGCGCCCGGCAACGCGCCGTGGAGGGCGAGTTCAAGGGTACCGAGGAGGCGATCGCCATGGCGGTCACCTACACCGCCAATCACATGAAGGTGCGCGCGATCGTCGCCCTCACCGAGTCGGGCGCGACCCCGCTGTGGATGTCACGTATGCGCTCGGACATCCCCGTGTACGCCTTCACTCGCCACGAGGCGACCCGCCGGCGCGTGACGCTCTACCGCGGCGTGTACCCGGTGATCTTCGATGTGACAGGGCCCGGCCAGAGCACCGAGGAGCTGTACCGCGCGCTATTCGCGCGCTTGCTCGAGCTGCGGCTCGTGGACCGTCAGGACCTCGTCATCCTCACCAAGGGTGAGCTGTCGGGCGTGCAGGGCGGCACCAACTCGATGCAGATCCTGAAGGTGATCCTCGACTAGATGCGCGCCCTCACGTACCTCGGGGGCACGCTTGCGTTCCTGCTGCTGCTCGCCGCGGGGCTGCTCTATGTGGTGCTGCGGGGCTCGCTGCCGCCGCTGGATGGCACCATCCGCGTGGCGGGGCTCACCGCGCCGGTGCATATCACCCGCGATGGGCGCGGCGTGCCGACGCTGCTCGCCGCCAACCGCGCCGACCTCGCCTTCGCCACCGGCTTCGTGCACGCCCAGGACCGCTTCTTCGAGATGGACCTGTCACGCCGCGTCGCCGCCGGCGAGCTCTCGGAGCTGTTTGGCGCGGTGGCCCTCGAGCAGGACCGCCAGGCGCGCCTGTTCCGCTTCCGCGCCGTGGCGGCCGCGGCGCTCGAGCAGGCGAGCGACGAGGAGCGCGCGCTGCTCGTCGCCTACCGCGACGGGGTCAATGCCGGCCTGGCCTCGCTGCGTTCACGGCCCTGGGAGTACTGGCTGCTGGGCGGACCGCCGGCGCCGTGGCGTCGCGAGGACACGCTGCTCGTGAGCTACGCCATGTGGTGGGACCTGCAGAGCTACGGGTTCCGGCGCGAGATCCTGCGCCGCGAGATCAATGCGCGCCTGGGCGGGCCTGAGTGCGCGGGCGGGTGGAAGTGCGCGCTTGGTTTCATCTACCCCGCGGGCACGAGCTGGGACGCCCCCGACGCCGCCGGTCTCACGGCCCCGCCGGCGAAGCCGCCGGTTCCCGGCCCGGAGGCCCTGACGCTGCGCACGACGACGGCGCGGCAGGAGCTGCCCGCCCCGCCCGCGGCCGCACTCGTCGGCAGCAACAGCTGGGCAGTGGCCGGGCGCTACAGCGCAAGCGGCGCGGCGCTGGTCGCGAACGACATGCACCTCACCCAGCGCGTGCCCACCATCTGGTACCACGCGCGACTGCAGATGGCGGCGAACGGCTCGCAACCGGGGATCGATCTGAACGGCGTGACGCTGCCGGGCGCTCCGCTGCTGGTGGCGGGCAGCAACGGGCGCATCGCCTGGGGCTACACCAACAGCTACGGCAACTGGCTGAACGTCACGCGCGTGCCGTGCGACTCGGTCTCCGACACGGAGCTGCGCAGTGGCGCTGAGGTCCTGCCCCTTAGCGCCGAGCAGGAGGACATCAAGGTGAAGGGGGGGTCGGCAGTGACCGAAGCGGTCCGGCACGGGGCGGCCGGACTCTTGCTGCGGGTGGACGCGGCCGAGCACGTGTGCTGGTTCGGCACCTGGCTGGCGCAGGTGCCGGCGGCGACCAATCTCAACCTGATGCGCCTCGAGCGTGCCGGCTCGGTCGCGGAGGCGCTCGCCGTCGCGCCGCTGGTGGGCATTCCGCACCAGAACACGCTCATCGGCGATCGTGACGGCCACATCGCCTGGACCATCTTCGGACGCGTGCCGCTGGATACCGGCCCGGAGCGCAGCCGCGGCGCCGGACCCTACACCGAGGGCGCGCAGCACCCGCGCATCCTCGACCCGCCGAGCGGGCGGCTGTGGACCGCCAATGCCCGGGTCGCGACCGACCCGCAGCAGCTCGCCCTGATCGGCGGCGCGGTGGCTGCGTTTGGGGCCGAGTACGACCTGGGGGCCCGCGCGCGTCAGATCCGCGACGACCTGATGAGCCTGCACGGCGCGGCCAGGCCGGCCGACATGCTGCGCATCCAGCTCGATGACCGGGCGCTCTTTCTTGCGCGCTGGCAGGCGCTGGCGCTGACGGTCCTGGATGACGCGAGCCTCGCGGATCATCCGCGGCGGGCCGAGTTCCGTCGCCTGGTCGCCGGCTGGAACGCGCGCGCCAGCGTTGACTCGGTCGGCTATCGCCTGGTGCGCGCCTTCCATGATCAGACCCAGCAGACGCTCTGGTATGCCCTCCTCGATGCGCTGCACGTCGCGCCGGACGATGAGATCGGCGCACCGGCGCAGTTCGAGGGTCCGCTGTGGGAGCTGCTGCGCACGCAGCCGCCGCACCTGTTGCCGCAGCCCTACCGCGACTGGCACGCGCTGCTGGTCGGCGAAGTAGACGCCACGCTTGCGCACCTGGCGCGCGTGTGTCCGCAACTCGCGCGCTGCCGCTGGGGCAGCCGCAACCCGGTGCGCATCCGTCATCCACTGTCGCCCGCGCTGCCGCTGCTGTCGGGCTGGCTGGACATGCCGACGCTCGAACTGCCCGGCGACCACGATATGCCGCACGTGCAGGAGGGCAACGTCGGTGCCTCGGAGCGCTTCGCCGTATCGCCCGGACACGAGGCTGACGCCTACCTGGTGTTGCCGGGGGGGCAGAGCGGTCACCCGCTCTCGCCTTACTATCGGGCCGACTTCGGGGCATGGGCGCGGGGCGAGGCGCTGCCGCTGCTGCCCGGCGCGGCTCAGCATCGCCTGACACTCGCGCCGCGCTGAGGGTGCGCCGCAGCGGGGCAGTCCATCGGCTAAACTTAAGGCCGATGGACGCTGTCAGCGGCGCGAAGTGGGCGGCGGCGGAGCGTCGGGCTGCGGCAACTGCGGAGGCTGCGCCGCGGCACACCACGGTCGCGACCCGGGTCACATCGGGGGCGCGCGTCGCGCGCCGATAATCGCCGAGCATGCAGCCGCCCAGCGATACCCTCACCGACTCCGCGGTCCGGGCCGGGCCGCGCCCGACGGTCGGGTTGGTGTTGACCGGGGGCGGGGCGCGCTCGGCCTACCAGGTCGGCGTGCTGCTCGCGCTCGCCGAGTTTCTGCCACGCGCGCGCAACCCTTTCCAGGTCATCGTCGGCACCTCGGCCGGCGCGGTGGCGGCGAGCGTGCTGGCTGCCGAGGCGCATCACTGGCGGCGCGCGGTGGCAGGGCTGGAGCGGGTATGGGCCAACTTCCGCTCCGGCCAGGTGTTCCACGTCGACACGCGCCACATGCTGCGCGCCGGGGCGCACTGGATTCTCGCGTTGCTGTCGGGGGGACTGGTGCTCGCCCCGCCCAAGTCGATCCTCGACAACACCCCGCTGCGCGAGCTGCTCGGCACCCACGTCGACTGCGCCGGCATCCGCCGCAGCATCAGCCGTGGCCATCTGCGCGCCTTTGCGCTGTGTGCGACCAGTTACAGCACCGGGCATTCGGTGGCGTTCTACGATGGCATCGAGGGGGTACGCGACTGGTCGCGGGTGCAGCGCGTGGGCCGGCGCACCGAGCTGACGCTCGAGCACCTCATGGCGAGCGCGGCAATACCGCTGCTGTTCCCGCCGATGCGCATCGGTGAGGAGTATTTCGGCGACGGCGCGATGCGCCAGCTGCACCCCTTGAGCCCGGCTATCCACCTCGGCGCCGACCGCCTGCTCGTCGTCGGCGTGCGCGCCCGCCGCGCCGCCGGGGTGAGCGTCAACCGTCTGCAGCCGATCATGCCCACCCCCGGTGAGATCTTCGGCTACATGCTCGACACGCTGTTCACCGACCAGATCTACGCCGACCTCGAGCAGCTCGAGCGCATCAACGAGCTGGTGCACAGTGCCCCGCAGGCCGTACACGGCGAGCGCGCCATCGAGACCCTCATGCTGGCCCCCAGTGTCGATCCGCGCGAGATCGCGCTGCGTCACCTGCACGAGATGCCGCGCGGAGTGCGCGCGCTGCTGCGCGTCATCGGCGGGCGCGAGGCCTCGAGCGCGCAGCTGGCGAGCTATCTGATGTTCGAGGCCGGCTACACGCGCGCGCTGATCGAGCTCGGCTATCAGGACGCGATGCAGGCGCGCACCGCGCTGGTGGCCTTCATGAGCGGCGAGAAACTGCCGCAGCTGATGACCTCGCCTGGCGTGGCGCAGGCGACCTGAGGCCTCAGGTCGCGGCCGCGGAGGCGCGCACCTCGCGCGGCCGGAACAGCTTCGCCCCCTGTAGCCCCCCGTGGCGGGCGGTGACGTCCGGGTAGGCGGCGGCGAACTCCTCGGACAGACGGTCGACGATGTACACCGAGCGGTGCTGGCCGCCGGTGCAGCCGACCGCGATGGTCAGGTAGCCGCGGTTGCTTGCCTGATACTCAGGAATGCGGGCACGCACGAAGCGGGCGATGTCGCCGATCAGCGCCTTGACGTTGGTGTGCGTCTCGAGGAAGCGGATCACTTCCGGGTCGCGGCCGTTGAGGTTGCGCAGCCCCGGCTCCCAGTAGGGGTTGGGCAGCGCACGCGCGTCGAAAACGAAGTCGGCATCGCCGGGGATGCCGCGCTTGAAGCCGAAGGACTCGAAGGTTATCGACAGCTGATTGGCGCTGCGCTGCTCGACGCGGCGGTGGATGATGTCGCGCAGCGCGTGCACCGACAGCCGCGAGGTGTCGATGAGCAGGTCGGCGATGGAGGCGATCGGCTCGAGCA
>JAFAPI010000195.1 GCA_019247195.1 Gammaproteobacteria bacterium | reverse complement strand
AAACCCGGGAGGTGATGCCAGTAGGTGACGATGCGCGCCGCGGCCGTGTCGCCTAAGGGCAGGTTGAGCGCGCTGCGCAGGTAGCCGCCCTCGTCCCCGTGGTTCACGTCCTCGAACGCGGCGTCCATCGACACCTCGAGCTTGCCGAGCAGCGGCTGGCGGGTGATGTAGCGCACCGTGCCGGCCTCGGAGCCGGCGCCGAACAGCGTCCCCTGCGGACCCCGCAGCACCTCGAAACGGTCGAGGTCGTAGAGCTCGAGGTCGGGGGTGAAGAGCGCCACGGAGATGGGCGATTCATCGAGATAGACGCCGACCTGCTCCTTCACGCCGGGCTGGTCACGGATGACCTGGCCCGAGCTGATGCCGCGGATGGCGACCTGGCTCTGGCCCGGTCCGAGGTCGGCGACGTAAAAGCCGCCGATGTTGCGCGACAACTCCACCAGGTCCTCGGCCCCGGAGTTGCGGATCTGGTCCTGGCTGGTGGCGGTGATCGAGAAGGGGACGTC
The DNA here is from genome assembly GCA_019247195.1 of Gammaproteobacteria bacterium. Lineage (GTDB taxonomy): Bacteria > Pseudomonadota > Gammaproteobacteria > Steroidobacterales > Steroidobacteraceae > 13-2-20CM-66-19. Next base: position 4,401 of record JAFAPI010000195.1, on the reverse strand, counting down.
CTGCAGATTGGTGGCGCGCTTCTGCGCCGTCACGATCACCTCTTGCAGGGCGCCGGCATCTTGTTGTGCGAATGCCACAAATGGCGCTGTAGCCCCCACCACCGCGAGCGCACACGCGAGGGCGCGAATCCGGGCCGTGGAACCGATGCTCATAGGCTTTCCTCCCCGAAAAGTACGTAAATGCAGGCCGCGCCCTGCCCGTCTCATTGCTTGTTCGCGAGGGCTCGCCCGTGTGACCGAAACGGAGTCGAGCCGTGTGGTAATACTAATACGACAGGGGAACGCGGTGAAGCGAGGGCGCCGCGCGAGCCCCGACAGCGCCCAGGGCGCGAGGCTCTGACGCCTCTCGACCCGCTGGGTCACGGCTACATCGGTGCCTGGTTCCGCTCCCTGCACGAGCATGCTCAGCCGGCGGATCCCGCCGACGCTCCCTCGCCGGCGCCTGGGGGCTTCGGGCCGCGCGGCCGCCCGCCCTAGCGCTCCGGTCCCGAGGTGGCGGTGATGAACTCGTCGAGGTCGCGCTTCATCTTGGCCAGCGAGGGCTCATGCACGTACATCATGTGCCCCGCCTCGTAGTACTTCATGCTGACGCGCGCGGCGAGCTGTGGCGTCACGCCGAGGTGGCTCATGACGTATTCGGTGGCCGAGAAGGGCGTCGCGAGGTCGTAGTAGCCGTTCAGGACCAGCACCTTCAGGTGCGGCGCCTTGACCAGCGCTTCGCCGAGGTCCACTCCCGTGTTGGCGAAGGGCTGATCACCGATCGCGGTCTTGTGCGGCCACTTCCAGTGCTCGCCGATCGAGAAGTTGGTGGTGCGGTACGTCTCGCCTAACCCCGCCTTGAGCTCCTCGTGGTAGTAGTCGAGGAATGTCGCGGTATACGCCGCGCCGATCGCCGAGAACTGCGGGTCGTAGTCGGTCTGCTTCGCCAGCAGGTCCCAGGTCGGTCCGACGTAGCGACCATCCAGCCGCCCGACGGTCTTGCCTTCACTCTTCAGCAGCTCGTGCGCGAAGGTGTTCTCCGAGATGCGCAGCTTCGCCGCCTTGAGGTAATCCACCGGCAGGCCGGTGTACTCGTGCATCTGCTGCGCGACCGCCTCGAGCTCGGCATCGGGCAGGGCATCGCCCTTGGCGAGCGCGGCGGCAAAGGGCCCCTGCGCGAAGGCGCGCACCTGCGCCAGGAAGGGCTCGAGCTGCGGCGCCTGCTGCGGCAGCTTGCGGTGATACCAGGCGACGGCGGCAAAGCCGGGCAGGTAGACGCTGTAGGGGCGGTCATTGCCCGGGACGTCGGCGAAGATGGCCTCGAGGTCGGTCGCCACTGAGACGAGAATGAGGCCGTTGAGGTCGAGCGCGCGCCTGCCGCGCAGATAATCCGCGATGGCCGCGCCGCGTGTCGTCCCGTAGCTCTCGCCGAGCAGGTACTTGGGCGAGTTCCAGCGGCCGTTGTCGCTGAGGTACTGGGCGATGAAGCGGCTGATGGAGTCGACGTCCGGGTCGACGCTCCAGAACTCGTCATCGTGGTGATTGCAGACCGCGTGCGCGAGACCGGTACCCACCGGGTCGATGAGCACCAGGTCGCTGCGGTCGAGCAGCCCGTACTCGTTGTCGATGAGGCGGTACGGCGCGGGGTCGGCTCAGGGTCGCCGACCACGACGCGCTTCGGGCCGAGTGCCCCCATGTGCAGCCACAGCGAGGAGGAGCCCGGGCCGCCGTTGAAGGCGAAGGTGATCGGCCGCGCGCCGCCGCGAGCGTCGCGGCGCGTGTAGGCGACGTAGCCGATGGCTGCGGTCGGCTTGTCCTCGTCGTCGCGGATGATGAGCGTACCCGCGGTGGCGGTGTAGGCCAGGGCGCCCTTGCCGGCCAGGTGGTGCTGCGTCACCGAGGTCTCGGCGCGCGGCAGGCGGACCCACTCCTCTTTCTTATCGCCCTTCATGTCGATGCGGCACAGCTGGGAGATGAGCGCGGGCGAGGGTGCGTCGCGCGCCTCATCGCCGGCGGCCATGTCGGGCACGAGTGCGAGCGCGGCGAGTAGCGGGACGAGCCGCTGAGACATGGCTTGTTTCCTTGTTCTGCGCCGGTAGCTGGCGCGCCTTATAGCATGCCGCCGCGGCGGGGCGCCCGGGCTAAACTCCTCGCCCCCAGAGGTCAGGTGAGTCATGCCCGGTACCGACCCCCCGCGCGCGGTACGCTCCTTCGTGACCCGCGCCGGTCGCCTCACCGACGCCCAGTCCCGCGCGCTCGAGGAGCTGTGGCCGCGCTACGGCGTGGCCTTTGGCCCGGAGCCGCTGGCCGCGACGGCGCTCTTCGGGCGCGATGCGCCGCGTGTCATCGAGATCGGTTTCGGTAACGGTGCCCATCTGGCCGGCCTGGCCGCTGCCCAACCGGCTCGGGACTACCTCGGAATCGAGGTGCACCGGCCCGGGGTGGGCCGGCTGCTCCTCGCCCTCGAGGCCGGCGGCCTGCGCAACGTCCGCGTCATCTGCCACGACGCGGTCGAGGTGCTCGAGCGGCAGGTCCCCCCTGCGTGGGCGCAGGAGATCCTGCTGCTCTTTCCGGATCCGTGGCCGAAGAAGCGCCACCACAAGCGTCGCCTCGTGCAGGCGCCCTTCGTCGCGCTGGCGGCGAGCCGGCTGTGTCGCGGTGGCGTGCTGCGGCTGGCGACGGACTGGGAGCCGTACGCGCGGCAGATGCTGGAGGTGCTGAGCACCTCGGGCCAACTGCGCAACCTCGACACAGCCGGCGGCTTCGTGCCGCGGCCGAGCGAGCGCGCGCCGACCCGCTTCGAGACGCGCGGCGCGCGGCTCGGGCACGGGGTCTGGGATCTCGCCTTCGCCCGGGTCTGAGGCGCTCAGCCCGCCCCGAAGGTCTGGCGCAGGCCATCGAGCACGAACTGCACGGCCAGTGCGCCCAGAACGACCCCGAGTAGTCGGCTCGCGACGTTCGCGCCGGTCACGCCGATGATGCGCATCAGGGGCTCGGCGAGGAGCATCAGCACCAGGGCGATCGCCAGCACCACGAGCACCGCGAGGAAGTAGCCGCCGAACAGGGCGGGCTGAGCGGTGAAATGCAGCGGGCCGAACCACAGCAGAATGGTGGCGAGCGAGCCCGGCCCCGCGATGAAGGGAAAGGCGAGCGGAAACACCGAGATATCGGCGCGACGCTTGCTCTCGGCCGCCTCGTCGCTCGAGGTGCGGGTCCCGGACTCGCGCGCGAACACCATCTCCAGCGACAGCAGAAACAGCAGCATGCCGCCGAAGATGCGGAATGCTTCGAGACTGATCCCCATCAGCTCGAGGAACGCCGCACCGCCCAAGGCAAAGAGCACCAGGATGGCCGCCGCGATGACCACCGCCTTCAGGGCCATGCGGCGCTTGTACGAGGGCGTCGCGCCGCTCGTCAGACCGCTGAACAGCGGGATCAGTGACACCGGCTCGACGACCACGAAGAAGACCACGAAGAATTTGAAAGGCTGTTCGAACATGGTGCTGTGCGCAAACCCGCCGCCGCCGGAAGCTTAAATAAATTCTTGAAAGCGTCACAGGCGAGGCGCAACATGGATTCGTCGGTTCGCGCGCGCGGCGCGAGCCCGCACGGGAGGGTGGCGAACATGGCAGCACCGCAACCGGGCATCGGCGACTGGTATCGCCTCAGCGGCGGTGCATTGTTCGAAGTGGTCGCCTACGACGACGACGACGGCACGATCGAGATCCAGTACTTCGACGGCACCGTCGAGGAACTCGACATCGAAGACTGGGAAGCGCAGTGGGATGAGGGTGCGCTCGAGGCGGCGGAGGCTCCCGAGGACTGGAGTGGCTCGGTCGACGTCGAGAGCTCCGACGAGGAGTCCCGCGGCGGCAGCGATACCCTGCCCGACGAGCGCGACCTGCGCGCCGGTGGCCTCGAGGGCATCGACCTCTTCGAATAGCTACTCGTCCGGGGTTCCCCGCAGCGGCACCTCCGGAGCGAGCAGCACATAGCCGGCGCGAACCTCGAGCGCCAGCCGCTGCAGCGGCTGTCCGAAGCACGGCCCCGCCACGCACAAGCCGGTCGCCTTCTCGAACAGCGCACCGTGCGCGGTACAGAGAATGAGCGCCCCGTCCGCGGTCAGAAAGCGGTGCGGCAACAGGTTCAGCGGATGCCCGGCATGCGGACAGCGGTTCACGTAGCCGCACACCCCGCCCGGCGCCCGCACCACGAACCCCCGCAGTGGCCATGGCCCGCCGCCGAGGGTGAAGCCGCGCGCGCCCGCGGCCTCGAGCTCCTGCACTCGGCAGATTACCCGCTCGAGGTCGATCGTTGCCGCCTCACCGCTCACACCGCGCCGCCCCGCGCATGATCGAGCGCCTCGATCTCGCGGCGTTTCCACCACACCAGGCCGAGCCCCGGCAACGCGACGGCGAAGCT
>JAFAPI010000193.1 GCA_019247195.1 Gammaproteobacteria bacterium | reverse complement strand
CGCGCAGACCAGACGCGAGCGCGCGGTGTGGCGCATACTCGGGGAGATCCCCGACCCGGAGATTCCGGTACTGACCCTGCTCGACCTCGGCGTCGTGCGCGCAGTGCGTCACGATGCTGCGGGACGCCTGCAGGTGACCCTTACCCCGACCTACTCCGGTTGCCCGGCCACCGAGGCCATCCACAACGCGGTGCGCGCCGCGCTCGATGCCCACGGCTGGACGGACGCGCGGCTCGAGCAGGTCCTGTCCCCGCCCTGGAGCAGTGCGTGGATCAGCGCGGCCGGGCACCGCAAGCTGCGCGCGTACGGCATCGCCCCGCCCGTGTCTCGCGCCGGGCCGGTCGCCTGTCCGCGCTGCGCCAGCCTCGCGACGCGCTGCCTGAGCGAGTTCGGGTCCACGCCCTGCAAGGCGCACTACCGCTGCACGAGCTGCGGCGAGCCCTTCGACCACTTCAAGTGTCTCTGACATGCTGCAGTTTCATCCGCTGCGCGTCGTGCAGGTGACCGCCGAGGCAGAGGACGCCGTGGCGGTCGCGCTCGAGCCCGGCGCGGCGCGACCGCTCTTCGCCGGGCGCCCCGGCCAGCACGTGGTCGTGCGCCATACCCTCGACGGTCAGGAGGAGCGGCGCACCTACTCGCCGGTCAGCGCCCCTGGAGAGTGGCCGCTGCGGATCATCGCGCGCGTGCACGAGCACGGGCGCATGTCGCGCTACCTCGCGGAAGGCCTGCGCGCGGGCGACACACTCGAGGTGCTGCCGCCCAACGGCAGCTTCACTCCCCGCGCCGCCATCGCGGGAGGTACCTTCGTGGCCTTCGCGGCCGGATGCGGGATCACGCCGGTACTGTCGATCGTGCGCGCGCTGCTCGCAGGCGACGCCGCGGCGGTATTGCTGTTTTACGGTAACACCGGCACCGGCCGCACGTTGTGTCTGGAGGAGCTGCAGGCCCTCAAGGATCGGTACCTGCCGCGTCTGGCGCTACATTTTCTCATGAGTCGCGAGCCGCAGGAGGTCGAGCTGTTCAACGGTCGCCTGGACGCGGCACGCGTCCATGAGCTCGCGCGCGGCTGGTTCGATCCGCAGGCGGTGCGGGAGTTTTTCATCTGCGGACCGGGTGACATGATCGAGCAGGTCAGCGCCGCACTGCAAGAGCTCGGCGTCGAGGCGGCGCGGATGCACGCCGAGCACTTCCGCATCACTGCGGCAAGCGCCCCAGCCCCGACCCCCACGCCCGTAGCCCCACCCGCCCAGGACGCAACCGCGGCAGCCACCGCCGAGGTTATCGTGCAGATGGACGGGAGGCGGCGCAGCTTCCAGATGGAGCGCGACGGGGAGACCGTGCTCGAGGGCGCGGCCCGGGCCGGACTCGAGCTGCCCTTCTCGTGCCGCGCCGGTGTGTGCTCGACCTGCCGCACCAAGGTACTGCGCGGGGAGGTCCACATGCTGCAGAACTACGCGCTCGAGGAGTGGGAGCTCGAGGCCGGCTTCGCGCTCGCCTGCCAGTCACAGGTGCGCAGCGCAGTGCTCGAACTCGACTACGACGCCAAGTGATCGGGAGATGCCGTGAGCGATCAGACCATCCTCTTCAGCCTCGCCGACGGGATCGCGCGCATCACGCTGAACCGCCCCGAGCGGCTCAACAGTCTCAACACCGCCATGCATGCCGAGTTGCGCGCCGCTCTGGAACGCGCCGCCGGTGCGCGCGTGCTGGTCCTTACGGGCGCCGGACGCGGATTCTGTGCCGGCCAGGACCTCAACGACCGCGCCGTCGCCCCCGATGGCGTGGCTGCGGACCTCGGCGACTCCATCGAGCGCTATTACAAGCCGCTGGTGCTGGCGCTGCGTGCCCTGCCCGTGCCGGTGATCGCGGCGGTGAATGGCGTCGCGGCCGGGGCCGGCGCCAACCTGGCGCTGGCCTGTGACCTGGTGATCGCCGCGCGCTCGGCGGTCTTCGTGCAGGCCTTCGCCAAGCTGGGCCTGGTGCCCGACTCGGGCGGGACCTGGCTGCTGCCGCGCCTGGTCGGCACCGCGCGTGCGCTCGGTCTCGCCCTGCTCGGTGACAAGCTCAGCGCGGAGCGAGCCGAGGAGTGGGGTCTGATCTGGCGTTGTGTCGAGGATGCGCAGTTTCCGTGCGTGGTGGAAGACCTCGCGCGGCAACTCGCCTCGGCCCCTACTCGCGGCCTCGCCCGCACCAAACAGGCGATCTACGAGAGCAGCACGCGCACCCTGGCCGCGCAGCTCGACATCGAGCGCGACTACCAGAGTGAGCTCGGGCGCAGCGCGGATTACGCGGAGGGAGTGGCCGCCTTCACCGCGAAACGCGCCCCGCGCTTTACCGGTCGCTGATGGACGCCGCCGACCCCATCGCGCAGCAGCGGGCCGAGCAGGCGGTTAACGCCCTGTTTTCGCGCGACAAGGCCTCGCAGGCGCTGGGCATGCGCCTGCAGGGTGTCGGGCCCGGTTGGGCGCGGGTACGCATGCTCGTGCGCGCCGACATGGTGAACGGCCACGCGGTGTGTCACGGGGGCATCGTCTTCGCCCTCGCCGACAGCGCCTTCGCCTTTGCCTGCAACTCCTATAACGAATCGACACTCGCGGCCGCCGCGCAGATCGACTTCCTCGCCGCGGCCCGCGTGGGCGAGGAGCTGTCGGCCGAAGCGCGCGAAGTGTGGCGCGGGGGCCGCAGCGGCCTCTACGAGATCGTAGTCACCACCGGGGCGGGCGAGCGGGTGGCGCTCTTCCGCGGCCGCTCGCACCGCGTGGCCGGCACGGTGACGGTGCAGGAGTGAGGCGGGATATGCAGTTGCAGAGTTTTCTCGCGGGGCGATGGCAGGCGGGCAGCGGTGAGGGCGCGACCTTGCGCGATGCGACCACCGGGCAGGTGGTTGCGACGGCGAGCAGCACCGGACTGGACGTGGCTGCCGCGCTGGAGTACGGCCGGCGGGTCGGCGGCCCGGCGCTGCGCCGCCTCACCTTCCACGAGCGGGCGGCTCGGCTCAAGGCAATGGCGAAGCTGCTCACCGAGCACAAGGAGGAGTTCTACCGCACCTCCTTCGCGACCGGGGCGACGCGGGCGGACTCCTGGATCGATATCGACGGTGGTATCGGCACCGTGTTCGTCTACGCGAGCAAGGGCATGCGCGAGCTGCCCGACAGCCCGATCTACGTCGACGGGCCGGTCGAGGCACTGTCGCGGGGCGGCTCCTTCGTCGGCCAACACATCTGCGTACCGCTCGAGGGCGTGGCGGTGCACATCAACGCCTTCAACTTCCCCGTGTGGGGAATGCTGGAGAAGCTCGCCCCGACCCTCCTCGCCGGCGTACCCGCACTGGTGAAGCCGGCGACGCAGACCGCGTATCTCACCGCACAGGCGGTGCGGTGCATCCTCGACTCCAACCTCCTGCCCGAGGGTGCCCTGCAGCTGCTGTGCGGCAGCGTGGGTGACCTGTTCGATCACCTCACCTGTCAGGACGTGGTGGCCTTCACCGGCTCGGCCGCGACCGCTTTGCGCCTGCGGCAGCATCCGCGCGTGCTCGGTCAGTCGGTGCGTTTCACGGCCGAGACTGACTCTCTCAATAGCTCGATCCTGGGCCCCGAAGCGGGTGCCACCGAGCAGCAGCTGTTCGTGCGCGAGGTGGTACGGGAGGTAACCGCCAAAGCGGGACAGAAGTGCACCGCCATCCGCAAGGCACTGGTGCCCGCGGCGCTGGCGGCCCCGGTGCGCGAGGCGCTGGTGGCCGAGCTCGCCGCGGTGCAGGTGGGGGATCCGCGCCTGCAGGACGTGCGCATGGGACCGGTCGCCTCGCTCGAGCAGCGCCGCGAGGTGCTCGCGCAGCTCAAGAAGCTCGAGCGGGAGGCCGAGCTCGTGTGCGGGGGCGCGGCGCAGGCCTCCGGGGTGCAGGGCGCCGACGCCGAACGGGGCGCGTTCCTCGCGCCGACGCTGCTTTATTGCCGCGACGGCGCCGCGGCGCGCGCGGTGCACACCGTGGAGGCTTTCGGACCGGTGTGCACGCTGCTGCCCTACGGCGACCTCGACGAGGCCATCGCGCTGGCGCGGCAGGGCGGGGGGAGTCTGGTCAGCTCGGTGTTCAGCGCCGACGATGCCGTCGCGGCGCGACTGGTGCTGGGGTTGGCGCCCTATCACGGGCGGATCCTGGTAGTGAATGCCGCCTGCGCCAAGGAATCGACGGGTCATGGCTCGCCGCTGCCGCACCTGGTGCACGGCGGCCCCGGCCGTGCCGGCGGGGGGGAGGAGCTCGGCGGAATCCGCGGGGTGCTGCACTATATGCAGCGCACGGCCGTACAAGGTACGCCGGACCTGTTGAGCGCGGTGACCGGGCGCTGGGTGCGCGGCGCGCGGGAGCAGGGCGGCGAAGTGCACCCGTTCCGCCTGCCGTTCGGCACGCTCGCGATCGGGGCGACGTTCCGCTCCGGCGAGCGGACCGTCACCGTGGCGGACATCGAGCGCTTCGCCGAGCTCTCGGGCGATCACTTCTACGCGCACATGGACGAGGCGCAGGCGGCTCGCAATCCCTTCTTTGGCGGCCGCGTCGCCCACGGCTACTTCCTCATCGCCGCCGCGGCAGGGTTGTTCGTCGACCCGGCCTATGGGCCCGTACTGGCGAACTATGGCATCGACGGCCTGCGCTTCGTGAAGCCCGTGAAGCCCGGTGACCGCATCAAGGTGCGCCTCACCTGCAAGGAAAAGTCGCTGCGGGCCGGGAGCGGCTACGGGGAGGTGCGCTGGGACACCGCGATCAGCAATCAGGACGATGAGGTCGTGGCGAGCTACGACGTGCTGACCATGGTCAGTGAGCAGGCGGCTCCGGGCTGAGGGTCGCGCCGAGATGGTAGGCATGGCCGCGCGTCGAGACGGCCTTGAACAGCGCCCACACCTCCATCCCTGGCCGCAGAGCGAGTGCCGCGCACGCCTGGGTGGTGATGCGCGAGAGCACTCGTGCGCCGTCCCCCACGTCCACTTCGACCAGCACTCCATCGCCGTCCGTGCGCAGCCGTGTCACCGCGCCGCGCAGCACATTGCGCACGCTCAGGCCCTGCACCGACTGCGTCGCGATAATGACGTCGCGCGCCAGTACCTGCAGGCGCAGCCGCGTTCCGGGGACCGACGCCTCCTCGACGCTCACCTGCAGGGTGCCCGCCCCGACGCGCAGCTCCACCCCATCGGCCGTGTGCCGCTCGATGACCCCTTCGAGCACCGCGCCGACCCGCTCGGTGGGCAGCATGCCGTGCAGTTCCTGGCGCAGGCTGAGCTCACTCACCGGACCCTGCGCGAGGACCCGCCCCGCCTCGAGCAGGACCAGCTCGTTAGCCAGGCGCAGCACCTCCTCGAGCTGATGGCTCACGTACACCACCGGAATGGACAGGCGCGTACGCAGCGACTCCAGGTAGGGGAGCAGCTCCGCGCGGTGCGCGGCATCGATTGCCGCCAGCGGTTCATCGAGCAGCAGCAGTCGCGGCCGCGCGAGCAGGGCGCGTCCGAGGGCGACGCGCTGGCGCTCGCCGCCAGAGAGCTGGTGAGGGCGGCGCCCGAGAAGCGGTGCCAGGTCGAGCAGCGTCACCATCTCCTCGAGGCCGATGGCGCCGGCTCCCGGGCCGGCGCGCCGCGCACCGTAGCGCAGGTTGTCCAGCACCCGCAGGTGCGGGAAGAGCCTGCTGTCCTGGAACACGTAGCCGATGCGGCGGCGCTCGGGGGGCACGAACGGGCCCGCTACTCCCTCGCTCAACGTCTGCCCGCCGAGCCGTACGCTGCCGCTGTCCGGTCGGATAAGGCCGGCGATGAGATTGATCAGCGTGGTCTTGCCACTGCCGGAGCGGCCGAAGAGTCCCACGACCCCGGCGGCGGGCACCCGCATCGCGGCGCGCAGCTCGAACTCCCCCAGGCGCTTGCGGAGATCGACTTCGAGCATGTCAGCGTCCGAGCGTGCGCCGCACCCGCCGCACCACGGCCTCGGCCGCGAGCAGCCCGCCGAGCCCGAGGGCGAAGGACATGAGCGCGAGTCGCAGCGCCTGCGCGTCCCCGTCGGGTGTCTGCATGGCGGTATAGAGGGCCAGCGGCAAGGTGCGGGTGACCCCGGGCACGTTAGCGGCGAAGGTGATGACTGCGCCAAACTCGCCGAGTCCGGCGGCGAAAGCCGTCAGCGCACCGGCGAGGATGCCCGGCAGCATGAGCGGCAGGGTGATGCTCAGGAACCGATCGAGCGGGCCCGCGCCCAGCGTGCGCGCCGCGTCCTCAAGGCCGCGGTCGACGTGCTCGAGGGACAGGCGCATCGCCCGCACCATGAGCGGAAAGGTCATCACGGCCGTCGCGAGCGCAGCACCGGCGGTCGTAAAGGCGAGCTGGAGGCCGAAAGTGCGGTGCAGCCATCCGCCCATGACGCCCTGCGCGCCGAGCAGCATCAGCAGCACGTAGCCGACCGCCACCGGGGGCAGCACCAGCGGCAGGTGCACCAGGGCATCGAGGAAGGTCCGGCCCGGAAAGCGCACCCGCCCGAGGACCCAGGCGCAAGCCAACGCTAGCGGCAGGCTGAACAGCACGCTGCGCGCGGCGACCGCCAGGCTCAGGCGCAACGCCTGCAGCTCCGCCGGCGACAGCGATGCACTCATGGTCGGCGATCGGGACACACCGCGGAACTCTGGCATGCGGGGCGCCGCCCGGCCAGTGTCCGCGCGGTGTTCAGGCCACGAGCGGCGCGGACAGGGCGGGAGTGCGCAGCGGGGCGGCCGGCACGGCCTGCGCCAGGCCTCTCTGCTCGAGCCAGGTGGGGTTGAAGAGCCGCGACTGGTAGCGCGCGCCACCGTCACACAGCACGGTGACGATGGTGTGTCCGGGCCCGAGCTGGCGCGCGACGCGCAGCGCGGCGGCGACATTGATGCCGCTGGTACTGCCGAGGAACAGGCCCTCTTCGTACAGCAGGCGGTAAACGAGGCTCACGGTCGCGGCGTCATCGACGTACAGCGCATCATCGATCGGCGCCGTGGCGAGGTTGGCGGTGAGGCGGCCGATACCGATCCCCTCGGTAACCGAACCGCTGCCGGTCGGCTGTAGCCGGCCCTCGCGTACATAGGCGTAGAGACTACTGCCGGGGGGATCGGCGAGCACGCAGCGCACCGCGGCACGTCGAGACTTCAGGTAGGCGGCCACGCCGGCGAAGGTGCCCCCGGTGCCGCTCGCCGCGACGAAAGCGTCGACGCGCCCGCCGCTCTGCTCCCAGATCTCCGGCCCGGTGGTGCGGAAGTGCGCATCGCGGTTAGCGGTATTGTCGAACTGGTTGGACCAGATGGCATTGGGGAGTGAGGCCGCCAGGCGCTGCGCCACCTTCTGGTACTGGTTCGGATTGCTGTAGGGCACTGCCGGGACCGCGTGGACCTCGGCGCCCAGCGTGCGCAACAGCTGGTATTTCTCTGCGGACTGGTTGTCGGGCATCACGATGACACAGCGGTAGCCGCGCGCGTTGCATACGTGGGCGAGCCCGATGCCGGTGTTGCCGGCGGTGCCCTCCACGACCGTTCCGCCGGGGCGCAGCTCACCGCGCGCCTCGGCTTGCTGCACGATCGCCGCCGCGGCCCGGTCCTTGACCGAGCCTCCGGGATTGAGGAATTCGGCCTTGCCGAGAATCTCGCAGCCGGTCTCTTCGCTGAAGGTCCGCAGCCGCAGCAGGGGTGTGCGACCGACGGCGGCGAGGAAACCCTGCGCGCTCACGCCACGGCGCCGGCCGCCGGGCGGGCCAGCTGGCGCAGGGTCGCGGCGGGCGCGTGGGCTGCGACGGCTCCGGTGATCAACAAGGCCGGCGGGGTGATGACCAGGGCGGCCGCGCGACCGCTGATGTCGGCGAGCGTACCGCGCAGCACGCGCTGGCCGGGCAGGGTCGCGCCCTCGATGAGGGCCACCGGGTGGGTGGCCGCGGCGCCGGCGGCCCGCAGGCGCGTGACCAGGGAATCGAGCTGGCCAACGCCCATGTAGAACACGACCGTGTGGCGCGGATTGGCGAAGAAGCGCCAGTCCGGCAGCGAGCCCTCCGGCACGTGTCCGCTGACGAAGGTGACACTGGGCGCGAGGCGGCGGTGCGTCAGCGGTAGTTGCGCCGCCGCGGCCGCGCCGAGGGCCGCGGTGATGCCGGGCACGACCGTGAACGGTATGCCGTGCGCGCTGAGCACCTCTATCTCCTCGCCGCCGCGTCCGAAGATGAAGGGATCACCCCCCTTCAGGCGCACGACGCGCTTGCCGCCGCGGGCGAGGGATACCAGCAGCGAGTTGATGCGCTCCTGCTCGCCCCGCTGCCCGGGCTCCTTGCCGACGAAGATGCGCTCTGCATCCCGCCGTGCGCGCTCGAGGATCGCCGCGCTCACGAGGCGGTCATAGAGAATGACATCCGCCTCCTGCAGCCGCTGCAGTCCGCGCAGGGTGAGCAGTTCCGGGTCACCGGGACCGGCCCCCACCAGATGCACCTCACCGAGGTCGTGCGCGGGGCTGTGTGCCTGGCGCAGCGCCTCGCGGAGCCCCTGCCGCGCCTGGTCGCGGCCGCCGCCCAGCAGCGCGGCGGCGACCGGTCCTTCGAGCAGACGTTCCCAGAACGCGCGGCGGCGGTGCGGCCGCAGGATGCGGTGCACGCGCGCGCGCTGGGCGCCGAGAAAGCGCGCCAGCGCTCCCAGGCGCGCCGGCAGCAGCGCCTCGATCTGCGCGCGCACGCGCCGCGCCAGCACCGGCGCCTGACCGGACGAGCTCACCGCGACGATGAGGGGCGAGCGATCGATGATGGCGGGAAAGATGAAGGTCGACAGCTCCGCATCGTCCACGACGTTCACCGGAACGTTGGCCACGCGCGCGGCGGCGGCGACGGCCGCGTTGACCGCGGTGTCCCCCGTCGCCGCCACCACTGCGCGGGCGCCCTCGAGATGCTCGGCTGCAAAGGCGGCGCGTACGTGCTGCAGCGCGCCGCTCGCGGCCGCCGCGGCGAGGCCGGCGTGCAGCTCGGGCGCGATGACCCGGATGCGCGCTCCCGCCCGGCGCAGCCACTCGACCTTGCGCACGGCGACTTCGCCGCCACCCACGACCGCCACCGGGGCGCCCTCGAGCCGCAGGAACAGAGGCAGGTAGTCCATGGGCCCTCGGGCGACAGTTGGCGATGCGCCCTCACTATAGGTCGGGGTGCCGGGGCCCTGAACGAATCATTGCTTCTGAGGGACTGTGCGGCGGTTATGGCGGCTCACGACGCGCGCAGCAATTGCGTTAGTCTTCCGTCCATGAAATTGCACCAGCTGCGCTACCTCGCGGCGATCGCGCAGAGCGGCCTCAACATCACGGCGGCGGCGCACAAGCTGCACACCTCCCAGCCGGGCGTCAGCAAGCAGATCAAGCTCCTCGAGGACGAGCTCGGCTTCCAGATCTTCGTGCGCGAGGGACGCAACCTCACGCGCATCACCGCCCCCGGCCAGCAGGTCATCGAGCGTGCGCTGCGCATCCTGCAGGAAGCGCAGAGCATCCGGCAGCTCTCCACCGAGCTGCGCGACGAGGGACGTGGCAGCCTGTCGATCGGCACCACCCACACGCAGGCGCGCTACGTGCTGCCGGATGTGATCCGCGAATTCCGTGCCCGCTACCCGCAGGTGCGCCTGCACCTGCACCAGGGGACCTCCGAGCAGATCGCCGAGATGGTGGAGAACGACCGCATCGACTGCGCCATCGCGACCGGCTCGGAGCATCTGTTCGAGGACCTGACCCTCCTGCCGTGCTATCGCTGGCACCGCACCGTGATCGTACCGCGCGGTCACCCGCTGACCGAGGCCGGACGGCTGAGTTTCAAGGCGCTGGCGGCCTACCCTCTCATCACCTACACGTTCAGCTTCACGGGTCCCTCCTCGCTGCAGGAGGCGTTTGCCCGGGCGGGCCTGACGCCCAACGTCGCCATCACGGCGCGCGACGCCGACGTCATCGAGACCTACGTGCGGCTCGGCCTCGGCGTCGGCATCGTGGCCCACATGGCGGTCGACCCCGACGATGCGCAGCTCGCCGTCATCGATGCCTCGCACCTCTTCCCGGCACACACCACGTGGCTTGGTTTCCGCCGCGGCACGCTGCTGCGGCGTTACATGTACGAGTTTGCGCAGCTGCTGGCGCCGCACCTGGAGCGCCGGCTCATCGAGCGCGCGCATCGCGCGGCCGACGCCGCCGAGGTGCGGGGCCTGTTCGCAGACCTGACGCTGCCGCAACGCTAGGCGGGCAGGCGAAAACGCTGCAGCCGCACGGGCACGGCGGGTGCGCCGGGCTGATAGGCGACGTCGTAGCGCTCGCACGCCCGCGCCAGGGCGCGTCCCTGCTCAGGCCGGGCGACCTCGAACGCATCCACACCGCAACGGACCAGGAGGTGTGCCAGTTCGGGTGTGACCCCGGCCCCGGTCGCGCGCAACTCGCCGGCGAAGGCATACCGCTGCCGCAGCAGGCGCAGCTGCGTGAAGCCGCGGCCGTCACCGAAGACAGGGAACGACACCGCGACCAGGTCGAGCCGCCGCAGGTGTGGCTGGAGATCCTCGATCTGCTCGATGGGGGTGAGACTCGCCCCGAGCCGGCCGCTCCAGGCCCACCACCGTTCAGGCTCGCGTCGCAGTTCGGCGCCGGGCACGATGAGGGCGGACGCCGGCGCGTGGGACTCCCCCAGGTAGTGCCAGTGATCGGGCTGGATCTCACGCTGCCGCAGGATGTAGCGCATACGCTCGCTCCCGGAAAGGCTGCACGCCGACGCGCCGCACCGTCTCGATGAACGGCTCGTCGGGGTCGCGCAGCGCGCGATAGGTCTCGAGAATGCGCTCGAGGGTCGCCGCTACCGCGCGCTTGGGGACCGACGGACCGATCACCTCGCCGAGGGCCGTGATGCCCCGCGCCGAGCCACCGAGGGTGATCTGATACCACTCCTCGCCGTGCTTATCGACGCCGAGGATGCCGATGTGTCCCACGTGATGATGGCCGCACGCGTTCATGCAGCCCGACATCTTGAGCTCGATCTCACCGACATCGTACAGGTAGTCGAAGTCGTCGAATCGCTCGTGGATCTGGCGCGCGACCTCGAGCGTGCCCGCGTTGGCGAGGGAGCAGAAGTCCAGGCCCGGACAGGCGATCAGATCGGTCAGAGTGCCGATGTTCGGCGTGGCCAGGCCGAGCCGCTCGAGCGCGGCCCACAGGGCAGGCAGATCCGCCTGGGGGACGTCGGCGAGCAGCAGGTTCTGCGTGTGAGTGGCGCGGATCAGGCCGAAACTGTGCCGTTCGGCGAGGCCGGCCAGCGCTTCCATCTGCTCCGCGGTCATGTCCCCGGGGACCCCGCCGTGCGCCTTCAGGCAGACGAACACCGCCCGATAGCCGGGCACACGGTGCGCCAGGGTGTTGTACCGATGCCAGGCCCGAAAACGCGGGGACGCCTCCGGAGGCAGCGCGAGCTCGGCGAGCGCGCGGTAGGGCGGGGGCCGGAAGTGGCGCTGCACCCGCGCGACATCCGCGGTCGTGAGCTGCGCAGCGTGCGCCCGCCCGATCGTCCACTCCTCCTCGACCAGCTCGCGAAAGCGCGCGGCGCCGAGGGACTTCACCAGCACCTTGATGCGGGCCTTGTTGAGATTGTCGCGACGGCCGTGGCGGTTATAGATGCGCAGGATCGCCTCGAGATAGGCGAGCAGCTCCGTCTCGGGCAGGAACTCCCGGATCACCTGGCCGATGACTGGCGCGCGCCCCAGTCCGCCGCCCACCCGTACGGTGAAGCCGAGCGCGCCGTCTGCGCCGCGCCGCAGCTGCAGTCCGATGTCGTGCACCTCACTCGCCGCGCGGTCGGTGGCGGCACCGGTGACCGCGATCTTGAACTTGCGCGGCAGATAGGTGAATTCAGGATGCTGGGTCGCCCACTGGCGGATGATTTCGCAATACGGGCGCGGGTCGGCGATCTCATCGGGGGCGATGCCGGCCAGATGGTCAGCCGTCACGTTGCGCACGCAGTTGCCGCTGGTCTGGATGGCGTGCATCTGCACGGCGGCGAGCTCGGCGAGGATGTCCGGCACCTCGGCGAGGCGCGGCCAGTTCAGCTGCAGGTTCTGGCGCGTGGTGAAGTGGCCATAGCCGCGGTCGTAGCGGCGCGTGATCGCCGCCAGCGCCCGCAGCTGGCGTGCGCTCAACAGCCCGTAGGGGATGGCGATGCGGAGCATGGGGGCGTGGCGCTGCAGGTACAGGCCGTTGCGCAGGCGCAGGGGGCGGAACTCCTCCTCGGACAGCTCGCCCGCCAGGTGCCGGCGTGTCTGATCGCGGAACTCGGCGACCCGCTGGTCGACGAACGCCTGATCGAGCTCGTCGTACTGGTACATCGCGAATTACTATAGGGGCGGCGCGCCGGTTGACTAATACCCGTTGGTTTGGCCGCCTCTTTCTGGGGTTATGAGCCCTATGCAACACTAGTGGCGCGGAACGGGCAGTTGGAGGGCGCCGTGGCGGGACTGTATTTCGACGACTTCACCGTGGGCCAGCGCTTCGAGCACGCGGTGCGGCGTACCGTCACCGAGACCGATAACCTGCTCTTCAGTGCTCTCACCCTCAATCCGGCGGCCGTGCACCTGGACGCCGAGTACAGCAAGGGAACGCCATTCGGCGAGCGCATCGTCAACAGCATCTTCACCCTGGGGCTCATGGTGGGCCTGTCGGTCTACGACACCACCTTCGGCACCACCGTGGGCAATCTCGGCTTCGAGGAGGTGCGCTTTCCGAAGCCGGTGCGCATCGGTGATACGTTGCGTGCCGGAACTACGGTGCGCGACAAGCGCGAGAGCCGCTCGCGCCCGGACGCCGGCATCGTCATCCTCGAGCACCGCGCCTGGAACCAGCGCGACGAGGAGGTCGCTTCCTGCCGCCGCGCGGCCCTGATGCTCAAGCGGCCGGCGGGGGGCACGTGAGGGGGTCACTGCCGCGCGCCTGGCTGTTCGTGCCGGGCGACAGCGAGCGCAAGCAGACGCGCGCGCTCGCGAGCGGCGCCGATGCGCTCATCCTCGACCTCGAGGACTCGGTCGCCCCGGGGCAGCGCGACACGGCACGGGCACGCTGCGCAGGGTTGCTCGGCTCGAGCCGAGCGGGTCCGCAACTGTGGGTCCGCGTCAATCCCCCGGGCAGCGATGAGCTCGCCGCCGATCTCGAGGCGCTCGGCGCTCAGGCGTTGCCGCACGGGGTGGTACTGCCCAAGGTCAGCGCGCCCACGGAGCTCGTGGCGCTCAGCGATCGGCTCAGCGGCCTCGAGGCACGCCGCGGCCAACCCCAGGGCGCGGTTCGCGTCCTGGTGATCGCGACCGAGACTGCAGCGGCGGTGCTCAACTTGCCGCAGTACCTGCCGACCCTCGCCGCCGCGCCGGCGACGCTGGCGCGTCTGCTCGGCCTCACCTGGGGAATGGAGGATCTGGGCGCGGTGCTCGGCGCGTCCCGCCGGCGCGCAGCGGACGGATCGCTGGCCCCGACTTTTCAGTTGGCACGCAGCACCTGCCTGCTCACCGCCGCGGCCCTGGGCGTGGCGGCGGTCGACGGCGTCTACACCGACTATCGCGATGGGGCGGGGCTGGAGCAGGAGCTGCGGGACTCGCGCGCCGATGGTTTCACCGGCAAGCTGGCGATTCACCCTTCGCAGATCGGTCCCATCCAGGACGCCTTCACGCCCACCGACGCGGAGTGCGAGCGTGCACGGCGTGTCCTCGCCGCCTTCGCCGCCGCCGGCGGCGCGGGAGTCACGAGTCTCGAGGGAGAGATGCTCGACCGGCCCCATCTGCTGCAGGCGCAGCGCACCCTAGCCCGCGCCGGCAAAGCCTCGCCATGAAGCTGCGTGTCAAAGGCGCATCGTTGCGACTGCGGCTCACCCAGGGGGAGATGCAGACCCTCGCCGGCGGTGGCACCGTCGAGGAGCGGGTTCCGTTCGTTTCCGGGGAGTTCCGCTACCGTCTGCGCCGTGCCTCTGTGGCGCACCTCGAGGCCGAGTACGGGCCCCGCGGGCTGGAGGTGCGCGTACCCGAGGAGCTGGCCCGGAATTGGTGCGATACGGACCTCGTGACGCTGACGCACGAGCAGCCCGTGCCGGACGGTACGCTGCGCATCACGCTCGAGAAAGACTTCGCCTGCCTCGCTCCGCGGCGCGGGGAGGACGAGTCCGACCAGTTCCCGAACCCAGGCAGCCCGGGCGGCTGCGCTTAGCGAGGCTCGCTCAGCCCGAGCAGATCCTCCGGTGTATCCACGTCGAGCGCCGCGCTGGGCATACTGACGCGCACCACCCGGGCGGCGTTACGGCGCAGCAGGGTGCGGGCCCCGATGTCCCCGCGCAGTTCACCGAGCTCACGGAACAGAGTGCGCGGGAAGATCGCCGGCACTCCCGTGGTCCCCGCGTAGCTTGCGGCGGCGATGTACTGCGGTTGCCGCCGCCAGGTCCCCGCCAGCCGCAACAGATCGTCAGCCGTAACCGCGGCCTGGTCCGCCAGCACCAACAGCGCACCCGCGCAGGTCGCCGGCAGGCGGGCAATCCCCGCCCGGATGGAGCTCGCGAGACCTTCGCGCCATTCCTGGTTGATGACGAGCGAGCCCGGCGAATGCTTCAACAGAGGCGCAAGCTCCTCGGCCCCAGACCCGAGCACGACGATGAGTGCCGCACCGGTCACCTCGGCAGCGCGCGTCACCATGGTATGCAGCAGGGGCCGGCCGGCGACCCGCAGCAGCTGTTTAGGCGAGCCGAAACGACTCGAGGCCCCGGCCGCAAGCACGATGCTGAAGAGCGGCGGTGCGCGCGTGCGGGGCGGGCTCATCCGGGTTGCGGCAGGCGTGGCGTGGGCGCCGGCGCGGCGAGGCGCGCCTGGATGAAGCCGTGCAGCTCGGCGATGATCGAGAGCGCGATCGACTCCGGGCTGCGTCCCCCGAGAGGTAGCCCCACCGGTGCGTGCAGCCGGCCGCGCAGCCGCCCCGCGGCGGGACCTAGCTCCGCCAGCAACCGATCGCGCCGCGCGCGCGGACCGAGCAGGCCCACGTACGGGATGTGCGTGTGCGCCAGCGTGCGCAGGTAGTCGAGGTCTGCACCCAGGTGGTGGCTCATGACGATCGCCGCGGCGAATTCCTCAAGCGGCAGCGTCTGGGCGACGGCGTCCGTTGGGACGAGGACGGTGGTGGCCGCCGGGAAGCGGCTCGGCACGGCGTAAGCGATCCGGTGATCGGCGAGGGTGACCTCCCAGCCGAGCCGCGCGGCGAACTCGACCACGGGGACCGCGTCCGGGCCGGCTCCCAGCAGCAGGATGCGCGGGGGCGGCGCGACGTCGAAGACGAAGACGCTGAATTCACCTGCACCGGTACGCCGTCGCAGCGTCACGGGACTGGTGCGCGCCGGGACTTCCCGCAGCAGGTCCTCGGGCGTGGCATGCGGCGGAGCTGCTGCAGGCCCCGCCGGCAGGAGCAGTGAGCCGGCAGGCAATGCGGCAACGGTGGACTCACTTACGAGGGCCACCCGCGTCGTGCGCCTTGTCTGCTGCGCGCGCGCCAGATGCGCGAGCGGCTGCCAGGCGTCGTGCGCTCCGACCGGCAGCAGCAGGATCTGCATGACGCCTTCGCAGCCGAGGCCCAGCCCCCAGATAAGATCGTCCGGGTCGCTGAGGTCATAGCGCACGGTGCGTGCCGCGCCGCTGCAACGGACTGCGCTGGCGTGCTCGCGCAGGTCAGCCTCGAGGCATCCGCCGGAGAAGAGTCCGGCATAGGTGCCGTCCTCGGCAAAGAGCATGAGCGCGCCGGGCTTCTGGTACGTCGAGCCCTGCGTGTGCACGAGCACCCCGAGGACCAGCGTGCGCCCGGCACGCTGCTCGCGCAGGTAAAGAGGCAGCAGGGGGCTGAGGCTCGCGGTCATCAGCCGATTATGCCAGCCCGCCCGGACCTCCCCGGCGGCCCCCCGCGGCCGGGCCGGGGCCGCGCCGCGTGTCATTGCGCAGGTCAAGGCGCGTCAGTAGAGTCCGCAGCGCCGCACGAACGAACGAAATTTCCCGCCGCGATGAGTCAAGCCGGACCTTGGGTCGTCCACAAGTTCGGGGGGTCGAGCGTCGCCGACGCCGACTGCTTCGGCCGCGTCGCCGCCATCCTCGAGGCGGCACCGCCTGCGCGCCTGGCGGTGGTCCTGTCGGCCTGCAAGGGCGTGACCGACGCGCTGCTGCGGCTGGTGGCGCTCGCCGAGCGTCAGGATGCGGCCTACCGGGCCGAGCTGACCCAGCTGCGCACACGCCACGCCGAGATTGCTACTGCGCTGCTGGCCGCCGCGGAGGCCGAGGCGTACGTGGCGAGCGTCGAGCGGGACTGCCAGGACCTGCTCGGCATCCTGCACGCGGTCGAACTGACCCGTTCGGCGGCCACCACGGTCAGCGACCTGATCGCCGGATACG
>JAFAPI010000215.1 GCA_019247195.1 Gammaproteobacteria bacterium | reverse complement strand
CGACCGCGAGCTAGTGCAGCGCTGCGCGCGCAGCGTGCGCATGCAGGCCGGGCGTATCCTGTGAGCCTCACGCGCCTGGCGCTGCGTCTGCTGGCGCGCGAATGGCGCGCCGGGGAACTCGGGGTCCTGCTCATCGCCCTGACCGTGTCCGTCGCGGCGCTCAGCGGAGTCGGCTTCCTGGTGGCGCGCATCGGCGCGGCGGTGGCATTGCAGGCGAGCGAAGTGCTCGCCGCGGACCTGCGCCTGGTGTCGCAACAGCCGCTCGCGACGCTGTACTTTGGCGCCGCCCGCGAGCGCGGCCTGCGCACCGCACGCACCGCCGGTCTCCTGTCGGTCGTGTTCAGGGGCGACGCCAGCCAGCTGAGCAGCATCGAGGCGGTCAGCGAGGGTTATCCGTTGCGCGGTCAGCTGCAGGTTGCCGAGCAGCCCTTCGCCCCGGGCAGACCTGCGGCCGGTGTTCCCGGCAGGGGAGAGATCTGGCCGGACTCGCGACTGCTCGGCGCGCTGGGCGCGCAGCTCGGTGCACAGCTGAGCGTCGGCGCGCTGAATCTGCGCGTCACGCGCGTTCTCATCTCCAAGCCTGATCAGGGGAGCACCTTCGCCGAGCTCACCCCGAGCGCCTTGATGAATCTCGCTGATCTGCCGGCCACGCAGCTCGTGCAGCCGGGCAGCCGCGTCAGCTACTCGGCGCTCTTCGCCGGTGACCGCACGCCGGTCGAGACGTTCAAGCGCTGGCTGCTGGCACATAAGCGCCCCGCCGAGCGGCTGCGCGACATCACCGATGCGAGCCCGCAGGTGCGCAACGCCGTCGACCAGGCGGGCCGCTTCCTCAGCCTGGCGAGTCTGGTCAGCGTGCTGTTGTGCTCGATCGCGGTGGCCATGGCGGCGCGGCGTTACGTCAGCCGGCATCTGGACAACGTCGCCCTGCTCAAGACCCTCGGCGCGAGTCGCGCCGCCACTTTGTGGGTCAGCGTGCTGCAATTGCTGCTCCTGGCACTCGCCGCTTCCCTGCTCGGAGCGGCCGTGGGTTTCCTTGCGCAGGAGTGGCTGCTGCGCACGGTGCGTGCGTTGCTGGCGGTGCAGGAGCTGCCCCGGCCCGGCGTGCGACCCCTGCTGATGGGATTCGCGGCCGCGCTCGCGGTGCTCGCCGGTTTCGCGCTGCCGCCCCTGCTGCAGCTGACCCGCGTGCCGGCACTGCGGG
Organism: Gammaproteobacteria bacterium; assembly: GCA_019247195.1. Classification (GTDB taxonomy): domain Bacteria; phylum Pseudomonadota; class Gammaproteobacteria; order Steroidobacterales; family Steroidobacteraceae; genus 13-2-20CM-66-19. Next base: position 8,965 of record JAFAPI010000215.1, on the reverse strand, counting down.
TGCTGCGCCGCGACGTCGGCCCGCCGCCGCCGCTGGTGCTGCTCGCCTTCGGGCCGGCGGTGCTCGTCGTGCTGCTGCTGATCTACTGGGTGATGCCGCAACCGAAAGTCTTCGCCTACTTCACCCTGGGGCTGGCGGTCTTCGTGCTGCTGCTCGGCCTCGCCGGGCTGATCCTGGTGCTGCTCGCCGGGCGGCTACGCGGCCGGGTGGGCGTCGCCTGGCGGTACGGCGTCGCCAATCTCAGTCGCCGCCGCGCCGAGAGCGTGGTGCAGCTGGTGGCCTTCGGCAGCGGCATCATGGTGCTGCTGCTGCTGGGCATCCTGCGCGGCGACCTGGACCGCGACTGGCGACGCAGCCTGCCGCCCAACCTGCCGAACTATTTCTTCATCAACATTGCCCCCGCGGCACGCGATGAGTTCATCGCCTACCTCGAGAGCCAGGGCGCGCACACCACCAAGGTGCTGCCGATCATCCGCGGCCGGCTCATCGCGATCAACGGCCAGCCGCTCGAAGCGCGCGGTCGGCGCGGCGAGGACTTCGCCACGCGCGACCAGAACCTCACCTGGGCACCTGAGCTCGGCAGGGACAACCGCCTGCTGGCTGGCCGATGGTGGAAGCCCGAGGACTACGGCAAGCCCCTGGTCTCGCTGGCCAGCGAGTTTCAGGAGTCCCTCGGGGTGCGGCTCGGCGACCGGCTCACCTTCGACGTCGCCGGCGAAAGCCTGCAGGCCACCGTCGCCAGCATCCGCAAGGTGAAGTGGGACAGCTTTCAGCCAAATTTCTTCATCGTCTTCGCGCCGGGGGTCCTCGAGCACCTCGCCGGCACCTATATGACGAGCGCCTACTTCCGGCCCGGCAGCACGCGCGCCCTGGCGCAGCTGGTACACCGCTTTCCCAGCGTGTCGATCTTCGACATTGACGAGCTGCTCGCCGAGGTGCGCAGCATCGTCGATCGCGCGGCGCTCGCGGTGCAAAGCGTGTTCGTCTTCACCTTGTTCGCGGGGCTGACGGTACTGCTCGCCGCGGTGCAGGCGAGTCGCGACGAGCGGCGCTTCGAGAGCGCCATGCTGCGCACGCTCGGTGCCAGTCGGGCAACGGTCGTGCAAGGGGTACTCGCGGAGTTCCTCACCCTCGGCACGCTGGCCGGGGTGCTGGCGGCGCTCGGGGCGTCCCTAGGGGCCTATTTCCTCACCACGCGCTGGCTCGAGCTGCGCTACACGTTCGAGGCGGGGCCGCCGCTGCTTGGCGTGGCGGGCGCGGCGCTGCTGGTGAGTCTGGGAGGCTGGCTGGCGACGCGACGCGTGATCGATCAGCCGCCGCTCAGCACGCTGCGCGGCTGATCAGCGCACCACGCCGATGGTGACCCACGAGTCCGGTTCCGGGTCGCCGCGCCAGTTCAGGCCCTCGATGGTCAGCTGGTAGTTGCCAGGACCGAGCGCGGAGCTGTTGAGCGCGAGCCGCAGATGCCCGTTGGAGTCCTTCACGAGGTTGTTGAGTACCCCGACGCGGCCCTGGTCGAGCCGGTCGATCGTGATACGGAAGATGTGATACGGCGAGCGTGACTCGTCGATCTTGAAATCCGCCAGCTGTGCGGCCGCTCCGCCGATGCTGATGGCCGGCGCGGTCGAGGCCCCGGAGCGGCTCGGCAGCAACCGGATCTCCCGCGTGGAGGTCGCCGGATCGAGTGGCCGGTCCGCGACCTGCTTCTGCAGCTCGGCGATGTGGTGGGCCTTGGCGGCATTGGCCCCGGCGAGAATCAGCAGAGTGAGCGTGAGCAGGGCGACTGCGCCGGCGAGGGCGAGCGTGACCTGGGGTTTCTGCCACGCCGGTTTCGGCGCTTCCTGCCACGGCTCGGGCTTGCCGCTCGCTTCGAGCAGCCGCAACCCCGCGTTGACGCGCTCGGGCAATCCGATCTCGTCGAGCAGCTCGGGGTGGTGGTGACAGAACTGCTCGAACTCCGTCGCGCCTTTCAGCGGCAGCCGCCCTGACAGGTAACGCTCGACCACCTGGTTGCGCGCGATGAAATCGCGATCCATGGGCGCCCCCGCGGGCGCGCTGCTCGGGGCGGGCTCGGGCTTGGGCACGTTCTTGAGTACGGGCGCCACCGCCGGTGGCGGCGTGACGGCGGCCGCCACGGCGGCGCGCGCACTCGTCCAGTCGGCGAGTCCTTGGGCTGAGGGGCTGGCCGGTTTAGCGCTCGGACGCGCGACGGGCGCGGGTCGCGGGGCCGGCGCGGGGGCTGCCCGCCCGGCGGGTCTGGCCGCGGGCGTACCCGACACGGGCTTGGAGCTGAGTGAGGCGGTACGAGCGATCGGCACGCGGGCGATCTCCCGGCTCACCGGTGCGCCAGGGGTGGCCGGCGCGGCGGAGGGCATCTTCACTTGAGCCGAGGAAGGGGCCGCGCTGGCAGGCGGTGCCGGACGCGTCAGGAGTTCCTCGACGACGGCCGGGTCCTCCAGTACCAGCTCGGGCTCGCGCGCTGCCGGCGGGTCGGCCGGTGCCGGGGCCGGCGACTCGGCCATCGCACCTTCCAGCATCAAGGCGGCGGGATCCAGAAACTGGGTGCCCGTCTGGCCGGGATCGATGGCGGCTGCCGACGGTGCCGCCGGCGGCTTGGCGGGGACGGCCGCCTCCACCGGTGCCTCCAGCGGCAGGTCGGACAGCGCTTCCAGGGAAGGTCGGGACGCGGCTTCCATAGGTGGACATATCTAACCAATCCGCCCCGCGGACCGCGTCGCGATGGCTCACAGATCCCTGTACGACCGCCGCGCAACGTGACGCAGGCCTCAATTGGCGAAACCGTCCCTGCAGCGGAGCTGCAGCGCGGTTTCATCATGCAGCGATGGAAATGCGCAGGCGACAATGCTGTCCAGCATCACCGCGGCAGCCACGAAGTTCCGGCGCAGGCTACGGAAACATTGGCCACGCAAGCAGGCTTCCTCAGAAGGAGCGCACTGAATGGTTTCATGGTTTGCGGTTCTGCGGACACATTGATTGGCTTCGAAATCATTGCGATGCGAACGTCGAAGACAATCGTCCGCTTGATGCGATCAACGTCATTACGTGGGAGAACCACCCGCGGATCCCTGCAGCGGTGGGGTCACCTACCGCCGCGGTGGGGTGACCTACGGCCGCGGTAGGTTCTTTCGAGCCACTGTGCCCACCAGGCACTAACCGGGACCTTGTGCGAGCGGCAGCGCGCGCAATATTTCACTGCGATACGTGGCACCGGAATGTAGACATTGTCCCGAGACTAGAGTGAATGCATACGTACCGCGCCCATCGCGTTGCGCGTACAGAATTGCCCGAATGTTGATCAGCACCGAACGCTGGATTCGCAGAAAGCCACAACGGGCCAGCCCGGAAGCGAGCTGCTTGACTGAATTGCGACTGATGTACTCTACATCGCCGACGTGAAACTTGACGTAGTTCCCGTGTGACTCCACGTACTCGATCTTTTCCGGATCGAGTATGTACAGTCGCCGCTCGCGCTCACCCACCAAGACGCCGCTGGGGGACAAAGCCGCCTCGCGCACCGCTGGGGGCGGTCTCAGCGACGCTGCTGTCAGCTGGCCTGGCAAACGCAGCTCATTCAAGCGGTATCGCTCTCGAGCCCGCGCTATAGATTCTGCGAAGCGGCGCGCGCCGATCGGCTTTACGAGGCAGTCGATGACGCCTGCTTCGTGCGCTGGGGGGGGAGCAGGCGCGACAGCGGAAAGCATGATCGCCAGCGGCGAGGCTTTCTGTCGAACGGCACGCAGGACCTCAAAGCCCGTCATGTCCGCGAAATTCGTATCCAGAAGGATCACGTCGGGACGCAACTTGTCCGCGGCTTTGATCGCCATTATGCCCGAATCGGCTTCGCCGACGACACGCAAACCATCGCTGTGCTGACAGAGAGACGCCAACGCTGAGCGAAAGCGCGGTTCGCAGTCGGCTATCAGCAGCCGGATATACGGATCTCGATCGAACCCCCTCGGGTCGCGTTGGACCGGCATATTGCCCTGACCTCCTGCGAGCAGTCAGCCGCCCGAATGGGCGCAACATAGCGGCCCCGGTACACGCCGCGAAATACTGAAGCGAGACAAGCGCCGGACGTAAAGTGCCTTCCGCGCTTCGCCCCCACGCGGACGCCCCCCGCAGTCCTCATCGAATCAGCGTTTGAACGAGTTGGGTGTGTCAGCCCGTCCCGGCAGCAGCCCATCTCATCCCCGCGAAGGGCAGCTCCCTCACATATATGGTTCGAACACTCGCCGGGTCTCTATCTTTCTTACCTCAACGACGCGCGTATGCAACGACGGAGCTTTCACAGCGCGCATCAGGCGGGCGTCGTGTTGCGAGGACACGACGAGTCGACACGCATTCGATCACTACAAGAGGAAAGATAAACATGGCGAAAGGTCGCAGCTTGCAAGGGGCCGTGCGCTTGGCGTTGGCAGCGGCGACGGCGGCAGCAGAAGTTTCGGCGCTACATGCGCAGGAGGCCCCGGGTGCCACTGCTGCGCCTGTCGAAGAAGTGGTCGTAACGGGATCGCGCCTTTCCACGCCGAACGAATCCTCTATAAGTCCCATTACCACGGTGTCCGCGGGCGACATCCAGGCGACGGGTCTGACGCGGGTCGAGGATGTGCTGAACAACCTTCCCATGGTGTTTGCCGGCCAAAATTCCACCGTGTCCAATGGTTCCGACGGCACGGCGACTGTTGACCTGCGTGGCCTCGGCCCCCCACGAACGCTGGTTCTCGTGAACGGCCGTCGCCTGGGGCCGGGGGTGGGTGACGGTCGCAACTTCTCCGATATCAATCAAATTCCCGCCGCTCTACTGGAGCGAGTAGACATTCTCACGGGAGGCGCCTCTTCGGTATACGGCGCAGACGCGGTCGCCGGGGTCGTGAACTTCATTCTAAATACCCACTTTGACGGTGTGCGCATCGATGCCGGGTACCACTACTACCAGCATCACAACCACAACGAGGTCGCAGGCGTCGTGGCTGCCGCCGGTGACACATTGCCACCGAGCAATGTCAACACTGGATTTGGAAAGAACGTGTCGCTTCTGCTCGGTTCAAACTTCGCCGACGGCAAGGGCAATGCAACGCTCTATGCGACTTTCGACACCCAGGGAGCGGTGGTGCAGGGCAAATTCGACTATTCCGCCTGTACGCTCGACGCGAAGCGGGGCGCGCAGGGCCCATACCTAAAGTGCGGAGGCTCGGGGACCGCACAGGGCGGATATTTTGTGGCATACGGCAACTCGGGCGTGCAGATCCTGGGGCACACCGTGGACCAGGGAACAGGACAGTTTCGGCAATTCGCGACGGCGGATCTTTACAACTTCGGCCCCCTGAACTTCTACCAACGACCGAACGATCGTTGGACCACAGGCGCTTTCGTCAATTATGACGTGAGTTCGCGCGTTAACGCGTACGCTGAGGTTATGTTCACGCGCAATACATCAAGCGCGCAGATTGCTCCCAGTGGCAGCTTCTTCCAGGCAGCCTTCATTCCCTGCACGGATCCGCTCATGACGGCCCAGGAGCGGGCGATCGTCTGCTCGCCAGCCAACCTAGCGGCCCAGGGAAACCCGACTGAACTGGTTGGTGGCGTGCCGGTGAATGGCATCAACCTATATCTCGGTCGACGTAACGTGGAGGGTGGACCTCGCGTCGCAGACTTCACCAGCAATGCGATCCACATGACTGTCGGGGTGAGGGGCGAGATCAATGAGGTCTGGAAGTACGACGCCTACGCTCAGCGCAGCACGGTAGACGCCGACACCAGCGGCGAAGGCAATCTCTCCAACGCACACATCATCAACTCCCTGAACGTCGTCCCTAACCCTGCGGTGGGGGGCGTAGCTGGCGTACCGGCCGGACAGCCGGTATGCGCTGCGCGCTTGAGTCAGCTTAACCCCGCGACGGGTTGTGTGCCTTGGAATGTCTGGGTGCCCGGTGGTGTAACCGCGGCGCAAGAGGCCTATCTTTCGGCACCACTGCAGACCCAGAGCAATGTAACTGAGCAAGTCGTAAGCGGATCGGTGACCGGCGATCTCGCGAGTTATGGCGTCAAACTGCGGTCGGCAGACAGCGGTATGAAGGTTAACGTCGGTGCGGAATGGCGCTCTGAGGCGTCAGTCTTTGCCCCGGACTTGGAGACTCAGATCGGTGACGGCGCCGGCGCGCCTGCCCTACCTCCCGTGTCGGGTGGCTTCCGTGTCAAGGAAGTGTTCACCGAGCTACGCCTGCCTTTGGTCGACCATGCGCCGTTCGCGGAGGAAGGAGCCGTCGAGGCCGGATATCGTTACTCCGACTATAGCCTCGGCTTCAAGACGAATACCTACAAACTCGGCCTGGAGTGGGCTCCGGTGCGCGACCTGCGTACACGCGTGAGCTACAACCGCGCGGTGCGGGCGCCGAACATTTCGGAGCTGAACACTCCACTCGGCGTGGCTCTTGATGGGGTGTCAGATCCATGCTCGGGGGCTCACCCGAATGCACCGCTGGCGGCCTGCGAATTGACGGGAGTCACTCCGCAGCAGTACGGAAATATCAATCCAAATTCTGCGGCGCAGTATAACGGATTGACGGGCGGCAATCCCCAACTCAAACCCGAGACTGCAGACACCCTGTCGGTGGGGTTTGTTCTGCGGCCCCGGTCGGTACCGGACTTGACGGTATCCGTCGACTATTTCGATATCAAGATCAAGGACAAGATCGCCCCAATTGGCGGCGACGTTATCTTGGACAGCTGCCTAGCCGGCATCACATCTTACTGTTCCCAGGTCCACCGCGGACCCAATGGCACTCTATGGCTCACAAATGCGGGCTACGTCTTTGACCCGTTGGTGAACGCCGGCACTTCCTCGACCAAGGGGTTCGATATCAAGGCTAACTGGCGCGTTCCGCTAGCCACTCTCGGATCGCTGTCCTTCGGACTCGAGGGCACTAAGCTCAATAGTCTGGTCACGCAACCGGCGAACGGCGGGGCGACCTACGACTGCGTGGGGCTGTACGGCAGCGTCTGTGGCGCTTCGGATCCATCGTGGCGACACGTCTTTAATGCTACTTGGTCTGCCCCTTGGGACGGCTTAGATATCACACTGCGCTGGCGCTACATCGGGTCCGCAAATGCCGAGCAGACCAGCGGCAACCCGCTGCTAACGGGTGCGGGCCCGCCCTTTCCGGGAACGGCGCGCATCGTGGCTTACAACTACGTTGATCTAACCGGCTCCTTCGAGCTCACGAAAGCCATACGACTGCAGATTGGCATAAACAACATCGCGGACAAGGACCCCCCGATTGTGCCAACGGGAAATAGTCAGCCCTACGCTAACAATTGTCCGACCATCACCCCCAATCTGAGTTCTTGCAATGGTAACACCTGGCCGGGTACCTACGATGCTCTAGGACGCTACCTGTTCGCTCACCTCACCGCTCAGTTTTGAGCGAGCGATTTGTCAGCGCGCGATGTGTGCATACCTGCCGCGTGTCAGGCGCACCTCTGAGGTTGCGAACGCCTGCCCAACTCACGCGGCAGAGGACGTCCCAGCCGACAATTGTCGATCTGCCGTTGGACCCGCCCGGCCTGGCGCGTCCTTTGCCAGGCACCCGTTTGGTCGTTCATAGACATTTACCTCTAGGCCAGGACCACGTCGCGAACAGCCTTCGCGAACACGGCCAGTCGGGGCCCTGCTCAGTACCGGTCTCTCCAATCCGAGACCCAAGACGAGAATCAACAGCGTTATGAATGAATCTGAGTCCAACATCGGAAGTGCCTCATGAACGCAAGCTCCTCCAGGTACGTATCGCGCAGGCCAGGTATTTTCACCTGGGCGATTGCCGCAATCGCGCTGCAGGGATTACTGACGCTGAGCGGTTGCGGCGATGATGACAATGCAACGACGCCGGCCCTGAGGTCGCTTCAGATCACTCCGGCTAACCCGAGCCTCGCTGCAGGTACGTCCGTACAACTGGCGGCAACCGCGACCTACAGCGATGGTAGTCAAGCGGACGTGACGACTCAGGTCGCTTGGACTTCGTCCAACACAGCCGTTGCGAGCTTGGGAGCCGCCACTGGTAAGGCTCTCGCCGTCAGCGTGGGTAGCTCGGTGGTTACCGCCATGATGGGCGGGGTCACGTCGGCGCCCATTACGCTAACCGTGACACCAGCGACTCTTGTCAGTCTTGTGGTGACGCCGCCTAGCCCCAGCATTGCTCTCGGGATGCAACAACAGTTCACCGCTACCGGCACCTATACCGACAACTCAACCCAGAATCTGACGAGTCAGGTTACTTGGAGATCGACCGCGGCGACGGTTGCGACCATCAGCAACGCCGCAGGCTCCAATGGATTGGCGCGTTCCATCAGCGCCGGTACCTCCTTGGTAACCGCGACCATGGCTAGCATCGCTTCGCCGCCCATCACCGTGACCGTTACGGCTGCCACGCTGGTCGCAATCCAAGTCCAGGCGGTCAGGCCCAAAATCCCCTTAGGGACCACTCGTCAACTCACCGCGACGGGAACTTACACTGATAACACGACCCAGGATCTGACGACCTTGGCGACTTGGATGTCCGCGGACTCGAGTATCGTCTCCATCAGCAATGCCTCCGGGTCACAAGGGCGCGCAACCGGTGTGGCGCAGGGAACCACCACCGTCGGTGCGACTCTTGGCCCCGTCTCATCTCCCCCGGTCAGCTTGACGACGACGGTTGCTAGATACGCCTACGTCGCGAGCTTTGACGCCGTGTATCAGTACTCGATCGATGCCCGCGGCGCGCTCAGTCCCATGACGCCAGCCAAGGTTGCTGCCGGAGCTGCTCCGTATTCCGTCGCAGTCGATCCGACCGGCCGCTATGCCTACGTGGCGAACCTCGATGACGGCACAGTATCGCAATACATCATCGGTGCGGGCGGTTCGCTCAGCCCCATGACGCCTGCCACCGTGGCTACCGCGGGAACGGGG
>JAFAPI010000214.1 GCA_019247195.1 Gammaproteobacteria bacterium | reverse complement strand
GAGTCGCTGCTCATCACGACCTGCTCGCTCGAGTCCCGCACGCCGCTCCACAGCTGCTCCAGTGCGGTGACCTCGGGAGTGTCGCCACTCAGCCCCGCGGCGGCCCACATGCCCACCCACCAGAGCACGCCAGGTGTCCCGCCTAGGAAGGCTTTCTCATGCGAACCAGCCCTTCCTGGGCTGTGCTCGCCAGCAGCGTGCCGTCGCGCGCGAACACGCTGCCGCGTGAGAATCCGCGCGCCCCCGAGGCGCTCGGACTCTCCATCGCATACAGCAGCCACTCGTCGATGCGTACCGGCCGGTGATACCAGAGCGCATGGTCGATGCTCGCAATGATGAGGCTGGGGCTGAGGAACGAGGTACCGTGCGGCAGCGTTGACGTATCGAGCAGGAAGAAGTCGCTGACGTACGCGAGCAGCCGCCGGTGCAGCATCTCGTCGGCGGGCAAGGGGCCAACCGCGCGGAACCAGATCTGGCGTTGCGGCGCTTCGTGGCGCGCTTTGAGGAACTCGATAGGTTGCACCGGAGAGAACTCGAACGGGCGCGGCTCCTGGAAGAACCGCTGCAGGCGCGGCGGCATGCGTGCCAGCAACTCCGCGTCGGGCCCGCTGTAAGGGGTCAACCGCTCGGGGGGTGACACGGCGGGCATGGGACTGTGGTGGTCGAAGCCCTCTTCCAGCACCTGGAAAGAGGCGGTCATGTTGAAGATCTGCTGGCCGTGCTGTATGGCCACCACGCGACGGTTGCTGAAGCTATGGCCATCGAGGCTGCGGTCTACCTGATAGACGATCGGCGCGTGCGGGTCGCCGCGCAGCAGGAAGTATGCGTGCAGCGAATGGACGATGCGTTCCGCCGCGACGGTCGCCGCCGCCGCGCTGAGGGCCTGGCCTAGCACCTGCCCGCCGAACACCTGCGGTATCCCGATGTCGCGGCTCGCACCCCGAAACAGGTTCACCTCGAGCTGCTCCAGCTGCAGCAGCGCGAGCAGATCCGCGAGGCGCTGGTCCATGGGCCGCGCGCGGACCCGACTCAACCGAACTTGAAGGTGCCGTGCATCAAGGCGCTGTGCCCGGGAAAGGTGCACAGGTACTGATAACTGCCACCGGCCTTGAGGATCGAGCTCGGGAAAGTCACGCTGGTGCTCTCCCCGCCTCCGACCAGCTTGGTGTGCGCGAGCACGCGCTTGTCGCCGGCCGGCACGTAGCCGCTGGCGGCGCCCGCACTCATGCCGGCGTTGGCCACCGCCGCGACATCGGCCGCGTTGACCAGCACCCAGTCGTGCCCCATCGCTTCCTTGGGCAACTTGCCGGCGTGATGCAGCGTGACCGTGATCTCCTTGCAGCTGGCCGGAGCGGCCAACTCGTGCTTGTCGTACTGGATCTGGTCGTTGCCCGAGATCTCCAACTGGCACGGATCACCCGCCGCGTACGCATGCGGCGCGAGGGTGAACGCGGCGAGCAACAGCGCAGGGGTCAGGATCAGTCGCATACGGCTCATGGTGGCTCCTTAATCAAAACTGGGCTCAGTCCGGCACTCCCAGACGCTGGTGCATGACCGGACTGGTGGTCGTGTACTGCAGGAACTGCTTCTTTTGCGGGTAGAGGTGGTGCTGTATGGCAAAGGCCGCGAGCGCCGCCTCGTGGAAGCCGGACAGGATCAGCTTCTTCTTGCCCGGATAGGTGTTGATGTCGCCTACCGCGAACACCCCGGGAATGCTGGTCTGAAATTTCTCAGTGTCGACCCGCAGCGCGCGCTTCTCCAGCGCCACACCCCAGTCGGCGATCGGACCGAGCTTGGGATGCAGTCCGAAGAACACCAGCAGCTGATCGGCGGGTAGCGACTCGATGGCACCCGAGGCAGCCCGCACGCGGACCCCGCGCAGTACGCCGCTCTCGCTCACCAGGGCGTGCGGCAGCGCTTCGAAGCAGCGCATGCGCCCGGCCGCCACCGCCTCGCGCATCCTCGCCACCGAGGCGGGGGCGGCACGAAACTCAGGGCGGCGGTGCACCAGGTCGAGACTCGCGGCGCGTGACAGCAGCTCGAGTGTCCAGTCGAGCGCTGAATCGCCGCCCCCGAAGATCACCAGCCGCTTGCCGGCCAGCTCGGCGGCGTTGCGCACGCGGTACTGGATCGTGTTGCCTTCGAACGCCTCCGCGCCCTCGACACCGATGCGGCGGGGTTGAAACGAGCCGAGACCTGCGGCGATGACCACCGCGCCGGCATCGAAGCGAGTGCCGGCCGAAGTCCGCAGCTGAAAACGGCCGTCCGGCTGCGCGGCGAAATCGGTGACTTCCTGCCCCAGGTGAAGCTGCGCCTTGAAGGGCCGGATCTGCTGCAACAGCCGGTCGACCAGCTCCTGTGCCCCGCATACCGGCAGCGCCGGAATGTCGTAGATGGGCTTGTCCGGGTACAGCTCCGCGCACTGGCCGCCCGGGTGCTTGAGCGAGTCGACCACATGCGCAGCGATCCCGAGCAGGCCCAGTTCGAATACCTGGAACAGCCCGCAGGGACCCGCACCGACGATCACCACTTCGGCGCTGATGGCTTGGCTGTTGACAGTGTCGCTCAAGTGAGCTCTCGCAAGACCGTGGGGAAGCCGCGGCATTGTAGTGGGTCTGCCAGAGCCTCGCATGAGGCGCCGCCGCCGGGGGTGGGCGTCGCGCGCGCCCGCGCCGTATAGTAGGCGCCTGCAGGTGTCGCCTGGCTCTGGCCCGTGACGCCGCTCCCGAGGAACGATGAGGTCGAGTTGATCAAGGTCAGCGTCAACGGCCAGGAACGTGAGGTCGCCGCAGCTCCCGACACGCCGCTGCTGTGGGTGTTGCGCGATTATCTCGACCTCACCGGCACCAAGTACGGTTGCGGCATGGCGCTGTGCGGCGCCTGCACGGTGCACCTCGACGGCAAGCCGGTCCGTTCGTGCGTGACACCGCTCGCTGCGGTCGGCGCGCGGCAGGTCACGACCATCGAGGGGCTCGCTGCGCAGGGTCCGCACCCAGTGCAGCGCGCCTGGACCGAGCTCGACGTGCCGCAGTGCGGTTACTGTCAATCCGGGCAGATCATGTCGGCCGCGGCTCTGCTCGCACAGAACCCGCGGCCCTCTGATGCCGACATCGACGCGGCC
>JAFAPI010000069.1 GCA_019247195.1 Gammaproteobacteria bacterium | reverse complement strand
TCGACGGCGACCGAAATCACCGGATTCGGAAAGACCATCTTTTCCAGCGTGATGACCTTCTCGAGATCACACAACGTGTCGCCCGTGATGACGTCCTTCAAGCCCACCGCAGCCGCGATGTCGCCCGCGCGCACTTCCTTGATCTCGGTGCGCTCGCTGGCGTGCATCTGCAGCAGCCGCCCGATGCGCTCCTTGCGGTCTTTGGTCGGCACGAACACGGTGTCGCCCGAGCTCAGCACCCCCGAGTAGACGCGGAAGAAGGTCAGGTTGCCGACGAAGGGATCGTTGAGGATCTTGAAGGCGAGCGCGGAGAAGGCCGCCTCGTCGCTCGCGGTGCGCGTGTCGGGTGCACCGCGGTCGTTCATGCCCTTGACCGGCGGCATGTCGGTCGGCGAGGGCATGAACTCGATGACCGCATCGAGCAGCGCCTGCACGCCCTTGTTCTTGAAGGCCGAGCCGCACATGGCGAGCACGATCTCGTTGCGCAGCGAGCGCTCGCGCAGACCCTGGCGGATCTGCTCGTCGCTGAGGTGCTCGCCCTCGAGGTACTTATGCATCAGGGTGTCGTTGGCCTCGGCGGCCGCCTCGACCATCTTGCCGCGGTATTCCTCGGCCTGCGCCTGGAGGTTCTCCGGGATGTCCCGGTACTCGAACTTCATCCCCTGGGTGGACATGTCCCAGTAGATCGCCTTCATGCGGATCAGGTCGACCACGCCCTCGAAGTCCTCCTCGGCGCCGATCGGCAGCTGAATGGGCACCGGGTTGGCGCGCAGGCGGGCGCGGATCATCTCCACCACGCGCAGGAAGTTGGCGCCGGCGCGGTCCATCTTGTTGACGAAGGCGATGCGCGGCACGCCGTACTTGTTCATCTGCCGCCACACCGTCTCGGACTGCGGCTGCACGCCGGCCACCGAGTCGAACAGCGCCACCGCCGAGTCGAGCACCCGCAGGCTGCGCTCCACCTCGATGGTGAAGTCGACGTGGCCGGGCGTATCGAGGATGTTGATGCGGTGCTCGGGGAAGGAGTTGTCCATCCCCTTCCAGAAGCAGGTCGTGGCGGCGGCGGTGATGGTGATGCCGCGCTCCTGCTCCTGCTCCATGTAGTCCATGACGGCCGCGCCGTCGTGCACCTCGCCGATCTTGTGCGATACGCCGGTGTAGAAAAGGATGCGCTCGGTGGTCGTCGTCTTGCCCGCGTCGATGTGGGCGGAGATGCCGATGTTGCGATAGCGCTCGATGGGCGTCGCGCGTGGCACGATCAACGGTCCTTGTGCTTTACCAGCGGTAGTGGGCGAAGGCCTTGTTGGCCTCGGCCATGCGGTGCGTGTCCTCGCGCTTGCGCACGGCGGCGCCGCGGTTCTCGGAGGCGTCCATCAGCTCGTGCGCCAGGCGGAACGCCATGGACTTCTCGCTGCGGTCGCGGGCCGCCTCGATGACCCAGCGCATCGCCAGCGTCTGGCGGCGCGTGGCACGCACTTCCACCGGCACCTGGTAGGTCGCACCGCCCACCCGCCGGGACTTCACCTCGACGACCGGCTTGACGTTGTCGAGCGCGGTGGAGAGCACCTCGATGGCCTCGCCCCCCTGCTTGCCGGTCTTCTCCGCGATGCGATCGAGCGCACCATAGATGATGCGCTCGGCGGCGGACTTCTTGCCGTTCTTCATGACCACGTTCATGAACTTGGCCAGCATCTCGTTGTTGAACTTGGGGTCCGGCAGGATGGTGCGGACCGGTGCCTGGGCTCGACGCGACATGAGCTACCCCCTCACTTCTTCGCGCGCTTGGCGCCGTACTTGGAGCGGCCCTGCTTGCGCTCGCCGACGCCGGCGCAGTCGAGGGTGCCGCGCACCGTGTGATAGCGCACGCCGGGCAGGTCCTTAACGCGCCCGCCGCGGATCAGCACCACCGAGTGCTCCTGCAGGTTGTGGCCCTCGCCGCCGATGTAGCTCGTGACCTCGTAGCCGTTGGTGAGCCGCACGCGGCACACCTTGCGCAGGGCCGAGTTCGGCTTCTTCGGCGTCGTGGTGTAGACGCGCGTGCAGACGCCGCGCTTCTGGGGCGAGGCCCCGAGCGCCGGTACCTTGGTTTTCTCGGCCCGGGTCCGGCGCGGCTGCCGGATGAGCTGACCGGTGGTCGCCATCGTTATCGTCTCTCCAATGCTGCGGGAGTCCTCACTCGCGCGATAAAGCGACCTGCGAAGAACACCGGGCCGCCTGAAACTGAGGCGGCCCGGTCTTCGTAAGTCGCTGTTTTACGGTGCCGGCGAGTCTTATGGGCCGGCCCGACAAAGGCCGGCGATTCTAGGTAGGACCCCCGGGGGTGTCAACCGGCGGCCACGGCGCTGGTATAGGATACGCGGTCCGCCGTCCGGGGAGCCGCCGAGGCTCCGCGACCGGCCGGGCCCAACGCACGTCCTTATCCCCCGGGGTACCTCAAACCCGTGTCTCGCGCGCCGCTGGCTGCCTGTCTCGCCCTCCTCTGCGGCACCCTCTCCGCCGCGCCGACCGGGCCCGCCACGCCTTCCGGGGAGGAGCCGGTGCGCCTGCTGGTGCAGCAACTCACCGCCACGGGGGATGTGTCGCCGGAGGTGGTGGTCTCGGGTCGCCTGGATGCGCAGTTCGGGCCGTTCAACTCCGCCGCGGTTCGCCATCTGACCCGCCCGGTCTGGCTGCGTGTCAGCCCGCCCGCCGCCCCCGCTGACCCTGCGGCGCTGCCGGTGATCCTGGTGCGCTCGGGGCTGGATCAGCGGGTCGAGCTTTTCGGGCGCCGCGCGGCCGCGGCGGTGCCCCTGGGGCTGACCACCGTGCTGCCGAAGTTCGGGGGGGCCGAGGACAAGGTGTTCGCCCTGCCCTCGGGGCTGGATCCGGGGCCGCTGTACGCGCGCGTGCAGCGCAGTGGCCGCTCGGTCACGAACCTCGATTTCTCCGCCTGGTCGTTGAGCCGGGCGCTCGCGCAGGCCGCGAGCCATGCGCGCATCATCGCCTTCGCCTTCGGCGCGCTGATGGCGATGGCGCTGTCGACGCTGCTGGTGCGCTTCATCCTCACCGACCAGATCTACGCCCTGTACGGCACGCTGTTCTCGCTGCAGGCGATCTACCTCGCCTACTTCTCCGGGCAGGGCTTTCACTGGCCGGTGCTCTCGCTGCTGCGGCCCTTCGCCAACTACGCCTACAACGTGCCGGTCGCGGTGAGCGCCGCGGCCGCGGCGCTGTTCGTGCGCGAGTTCGCCAACCTCAAGAGCTACTCGCGCCGCGTCTACCGGGTGTTCGGCTGGCTGGCGCTCGCGTTCGTGGGCCTCGCCGTGGCGAACGTGCTGCGGATCTTCGGTCTCGGCCGTCCGCTCGCCGAGCTCGGCAACGTCATGTTTCTCGCCAGCGCCGTCTTCACCCTGGTGGTCGCCTTCCTCGCCTGGCGCCGCGGCGGCAACCGCGCCGCCGGCTGGTTCCTCATCGCCTGGAGCCTGCTGTGCACCTTCCAGATCGTCATCGCGGTGAAGCTGCTCTACAGCCGCGCCGACAGCGCCGAGGGACTCCTTTATTACGGCCTCGCGCCCTCGATGGTGGCCGCGGCGGTGCTGGTGGCGCTCGGGGTCTCCGACCACGTGCGCGCCCAGTCGGCGAAGCTCAGCGAGGCCGAGCGGCGGGCGCAGACCGATCCGCTCACCGGGGTGCTCAATCGCCGCTCGCTGATCGAGCAGCTCGACTCCGCCTGCGTACGCGCGCTGGCCCGTGACCTGCCGGTGTCGGTCCTGTTCCTCGACCTGGATCACTTCAAGCAGATCAACGACACCTTCGGACACGCCGCCGGCGACGCCTGCCTCGCCGCCATCATCCCGGCCATCCAGGCGGAGCTGCGCCAGTCGGATACGGTGGGGCGCTACGGCGGGGAGGAGTTCGTGGTCATTCTCTATGGCGCGGATGCCGCCGCCGCGCATCCGATCGCCGAGCGCATCTGCCGGCGCATCGCCGCCGTGCGTATCGAGGGCTACGCCGCCCCGATCCGCCTCACCTGCTCGATCGGCGTCGCCTCGAGTGACCAGCTGGGCGTGTGGGGCCAGCACCTGATCGCCCACGCCGACACGGCGGTGTACGCCGCCAAGCGCTCGGGCCGCAACCAGGTGCAGCTCGCCCCGGCGCTGGCCGCGTGAGCCATGGAGGTGCGTCGCGCGCAGCCGGCCGACCTCCCGCAGCTGCTCGCGCTCGTGCGCCGCTACTGGGACTTCGAGCGCATCGCGGGCTTTGACGCGCTGCGCCTGGAGATCCTGCTGCAGCGCCTGCTGCGCGAGCCGGCGCTCGGTGAGATCTGGGTCGCCCCGGCGAGTCCTGGCCTGGCGGGCTATCTGGTGGCGATGCGTGTCTTCAGTCTCGAGCACCAGGGGCTCATGGCGGAGGTCGATGAGTTCTTCGTCGAGCCGGCGCAGCGCGCGCGCGGGGTGGGCGCGGCTCTCCTCGCCGCGGCGGAGCGCAGCCTCGCGGCCGGCGGCTGCGTGCGCCTGCAGTTGCAGCTCGGGACCGGGAACGCGCACGGCGAGCGCTTCTACCGCAGCCGCGGCTACGCGCCACGCGAGGGCTACCGCCTCTTCGACAAGCCGCTGCGCTGAGCGCGCCCTATCCCCAACGGCGGCGCGCCCGTCCATACTTCGCGTCCCGAACCCTGACGCGGAGGTCGATCATGACTGCACGGGCATGGCGCGCGACGGCGCTCACGATATTCCTGACGCTGGCGCTGACCCTGAGCGCCGGACTCCTCGCCGCCGACATCTACGACCAGGCGGTGGCGCACGCCGGCCGCCCGGCCGATGACCTGCAGCGCGATGGCATCGACCATCCGGCCGAGGTGCTGCGCCTGGCGGGGATCAGGCCGGGGATGAAGGTCGGGGATTTCCTCGCCGCCGAGGGCTATTTCAGCGAGCTCCTGAGCTACATCGTGGGACCCGAGGGCCACGTGTATCTGCTCAACAACGCCGCCTACGACCGCTGGAGCGAGGGGCACTGGAAGGGGCGCATCGAGGGCCGTCTGCCGAACGTGGAGCACCGCACCATCGATGCGGAGCACATGGACCTGCCCGATCGCTCGCTCGATGCGCTCATCATGGTGAAGGTCTATCACGATCTGTACTGGGTCGACGAGGATCCGAAGGACCTCTGGCCCCGTTACGACGTCGACCAGGTGCTCAAGGAGGCCGCGCGAGTGCTGCGGCCCGGCGGCACGCTGCTGCTCATCGATCACTCGGCCAAGGCCGGCACCGGCAGCCAGGATGCCGGCTCGCTGCACCGGATCGATGAGGCCTACGCGCGCGCCGATTTCGAGAAACACGGCTTCAAGTGGGTGAAGAGCAGCGACGTCCTGCGCCGGCCCGACGACCCGCGCGAGCAGATCACCTACAAGGGGCCGATGGTCGGCAAGACCGACCGCTTCGTCATGGTGCTGCGCAGGACTGGCTGAGCTGCCGGCGCCTCAGTAGCGGTACGTCGCGGTCAGTCCGATCGTGCGCGGCCTGACGCCGCGCGCGAAGTAGAGGTTGTCACCTGGGTAGGCGATGTCGCGCGACTCGAAGAGAACCGGGTGCTGGTCGAGCAGGTTCTGCACGAACAGCGAGACGTCATAGCCGCCGCTGCGGACACCGGCCCGCAGCTGCAGGTTCTTCGTCTCCGGCAGGCCGGGAATCGTCACGTCGTTGAGCGCGTTGCGCGGATCCTGTGTCTGCAGCAGCGCGGTCTGGGCGTTGGTGAATTGGTAATCGAGCCGCAGGTACGGATGCCGCTCGCCCCAGCGGAAGGACTGCTCTGCCGCTGCCGTCAGACTCCAGGGCGAGCCGGGCAGCCGGTCCCCGGTGCTCACGATGGGCGGCGCAGTGGTCGCCACGCCGTTCACCAGGCCGCTGCACTTGCCGCTCGCCGGATCAAACGCCAGCGTCCCCGCGCAGGAGCCGCGGGTGAAGCGCGCGTCGGTGTAGGCGGCGGTGAACTCGAGCATCAGGTGCTCGATGGGCCGGAACAGGATGTCGATGTCGCCCCCGCGGCTCTCGACCTGGCCGAGATTGGCGGTGAACTGCTCGCCGCAGCTGGGCAGGTAGACGTTCTGCTGGATCTTCTTCCAGTCGATGTAGAAGAGACTGCTGTTGATCTGCAGCCGCCGCTCGAGGACGGTGTTCTTGGCGCCGACCTCATAGCTCCACAGGCTGTCCGAGGCGTACTCGGGCGGCGCGTGGCGCTGGCCATCAGGACCGATCGGCAGGCCGAGGCTCGCGAGGTCCCCGCCGCAGATGTTACCCACGCCGACGTTCACCCCGCCGATGCGGTAGCCCTTGGCGGCGCTGAGGTAAAAGAGATTGTCCCGATCCGGTTGCCAGGCGAGCACGGCCTTCGGGGTGACGGGATGCTCAGAGCCGCTCGCGGTGGTGAGCGAGCCCGGCGCGCCGAGGAACGGGCCGCCCTGGTAGGTTGCGCCGGCGAACTGCACCTGCGAGATGCGCAGACCCACCGTGGCCTTCACCGTATCCGTCACCCGCCAGGCGAGCTCTCCGAACGCGGCGACCTGCCTGTCGATCACCCGCTGCTCGGGCCCGAAGTAGATGTGTCCGCCCGGGCACGGCAGGGCCGCCGAGCACACGTTGCCCCCGGTCTCGGCATCGAGCGTCGCGTCGTAGATGTCCTCGGGGATGTTCTCGTTCAGATGGGAGTAGAAGACGCCGACATTCCACACCCAGCGGGCATTCGGGTCGGTCGAGGCGAGGCGCACCTCCTCGTAGAAGTTGCGCTGCAGGTCCTGGAAGTTGGCGTAGCCGGCATCACCCGGCTGCGGGTAGATGCTCGGCAGCAGGCCGAAGAAGGCATAGGTGGCGCGCAGGTACTGCGTGTAATCCGACACCGAGTGCTGGTCGCGCTTGAAGTACGCGGTATTGGAGATCAGGTGCGCGAAGCCCAGATCCCAGTCGAGCTTGACGGCGGCCAGCCAGTACGGGTCGGTGCTGGGATTGGTGAGCGCGTTGCCGTTGCGGTAGCGGTCCGCGGCGGGGTCCGAGAGCGCCATCCAGTAGGCGGCGGTGTCGTTGATGTGCAGGCGCTGGTAGTAGAAGGAGGGAGTGACGGAGAGCCGCTCGTTCACGGCCCACTTGAGCGCGGCTCGGAAGGTCACGGTTTCCTGCCAGTTGGCCGCGGCATCGGTGACTCCGCCGAAAACCGGCAGCGTCGTCACCGGGTCGACGGTGTAGCTGCTGCGATCCACCCAGCCGCCGTCGCGGCGATAGGACGCGCTCACCCGGAACCCGAGCACGCCGTCCACGAGCGGCCCGCCCGTCGCTGCGCCGAGCTCATAGCTTGGGTCACCGTGCGCGGTGGTCGCGAACTCCGCGCGCAGGTACGCGCTGCGCCGGTTGAGATCCGGCTCGGGCAGGATGAAGCGGACGGCACCGCCTTCCGCGCCCGCACCGAACAGCGTCCCCTGCGGGCCGCGCAGCACCTCGACGCGCTCCAGATCGAACAACTGCGGGAAGGGGTTCACTGAGCCGAAGCCGATGCGCCGGCTCTGCACGGGCGTGTCATCGATGTAGAGCCCGGTGGTGGACGTGCCCGCCTGCGAGTCGATGCCGCGGATGTTGATATCCGAGCTCTCGTCGTTGTAGTTGGCCGAGGAGCCCATGCCGTTGCGCGAGAAGGCGACCCCGGGCGAGAGGCGGGTCAGATCATCGATGTTGCGCAGGCCCTGCGCGTCGAGCTTCTCCTGGCTGAAGGCCGCCACGCTGATCGGCACGTCCTGCAGGCGCTCGGCACGGCGCGTGGCCGTTACCACCACCTCCTGCAGTCCGGCCGCATCCGCATCGCTCGCGCTGCTCTGCGCCGGCAAGGCACCGGGCAGCCCGGCCACGAGACTGCCGAAGGTCACCACCCATCCCAGGCTCCTGTTCATACACTCCCCCCGACGCCTCACCGCGCAGGCGCCTCGTACACAGTCTTGTCCCCGACCACCGTGCGCAACACCCTCACATGGGCAATGTCGTGCGGATCGATTTGCAGCGGATTGCGGTCGAGCACGATGAAGTCCGCGAGTTTGCCGACCTCGAGCGAGCCGGTGTCCGCGTCGGCGTGCAGCTCATAGGCCGCGTTGGCGGTGATGGCGCGCAGCACCGCCGGCACCGTGAGGCCGGGGTCGCTCGAGAGCCGGCCGCGGTACTTCTCGCCCGCCTCCGCGGGGTCGTTCTCGCGCGTGACACCCACCTTGAGCGCGAACCACTCATCCAGCCGGTCCACCGGCCAGTCGCTGCCATAGGCGATGCGCGCGCCGGCGGCGGCGAGATAGCCGGCCGGCTCGATGTAGCGATAGCGCGCGGGGCCGAGGTACTCGCGCGCACCGTCGACCGAGTCCGGGGCGGGCTTCTCCCACTGGAAGGACAGCACCGGGATGGCATCGAGTGCGCCGAAGCGCGCGAAATCCGCGGGGTCGACGCTCTCATCGTGCGCCAGTGCTGCGCGGATCACCCGACCGGGAAAGGCGCGCCGCAGCGCCGCGACGCCCTCGAGCGCCTCGTGCACCGCCCGGTCGCCGTCGACGTGCAGGTGCGGCTCGAGCCCGGCACGGGCGGCACCGAGCAGCAGCGCCTGCAGCAGCGGCGGCGGGAAGTAGACCTCGGGCCCGCGGTTGGCGCTCGGAACCCAGCGCGGCTCGGCGGGCGTGCCGCGGTCCTCGAGATAGGGACGAAGCATCGCGCCGGTGAGCGCGGGCGCGGTGATCACCCCGTCCATGAAGAGCTTGATGTTACGCACCGTCAGGGTCGGCTCCGGACGCAGCGGCCCCTGGTCGTAGCGGCGGGCGAGGCTCTGCACGCGGGCGATCGCGGCGCGCGCAT
>JAFAPI010000250.1 GCA_019247195.1 Gammaproteobacteria bacterium | reverse complement strand
CCGGCGCAGCCGGACGGCGCGGGCGGTCGGGATTTCGCCGCACATCTGACGGCCCGCTACCACGCGAAGCTGCGTGAGCAGACCCTAATGGTGAATGAGCTGTACCTGGCTCTGCTGTACCGGCCGGCGGTGGGTGCAGCTGTGGGTGCACTGGCGCGGCTCTTGGGTCGTCCCGGAAGTGCGCAGGCCGCGCTTCACGAACGGGAGACTCTCGAGTGCTGCGCGAAGCTCGCGCAGGGCGTGCAGGCCTCGCTCGCGCGCTACGAGCCCGAGCCCCTCACCACCTACTGCAGTCGCGGGCGCTGGTACTCCGCGCTGCTGGAGTATTTCGGCCTGCTCGTCAATGCCGAGCCGCTGCCCATGCCGCTGCCGTGTGCGCCGCTTGCCGGCACTCTGTGCTGTAACCGCGTCCTGGTGGGGAGTGAGGCGATCGAGTACCGCACGCCAAGCCGCACGCTGGCCGGGGCAATGCTCGGCATCAAGGAATATGCGACGCCGAGCAGCGTGGGGATGTTCAACCGCCTGCTCACTGCCCCCTTCGAACTGGTACTGACTCAGTCCTTCACCTTCCTGTCGCGTGCAGCCGGGCAGGGCCTACTGCAGCGTCAGCACCACCGCATGGCGAATGCGGGTGACTTTGCGGTGTCGCAGGCAATGCAGCTGCGCGAAGCCCTCGATGCGCTCTCCAGCAATGAGTTTGCTCTGGGCGAGCACCACCTGTCGCTGCAAGTGCAGGCCGAAATCGACCCCGCGGCGGAGCCTGCACAGCGGCTCAAGCCGCTGCAGGATCGCATGGCCCTGGCACGCAGCGTACTCGCCGATACGGGCATGACCGTGGCGCGCGAGGATCTCGCGCTGGAAGCCGCTTTCTGGGCCCAACTACCGGGCAACTTTGCGCTGCGGCCGCGCAAGGCGCCGATCACCTCGCGTAACTTCGCGGCTCTGGTGCCCTTCCACAACTTCCCGGTCGGGCGAGCGCAGGGCAACCACTGGGGGGAGGCACTGGCGCTGCTGTGCACCCCGGCGCGCTCTCCCTATTACTTCTCGCTGCACGCCAGTGATCCGCGCGACCCCGATGGCGGCAGTCGCAAGGACACCGGTCACACACTCATCTGCGGCCCGACCGGCTCGGGAAAGTCGGTGTTCATCGGGTTTCTCGTGACCCTGCTGGCGCGACAGCAGGTGACGCAGGTGATCTTCGACAAGGATCGGGGGTTGTGCGTGCTGGTGCGGGCGCTGGGCGGGGCCTATTTCGAGCTGCGCCACGGAGTGGCGACGGGCTTCAATCCGCTGCAGCTGCCGGATACGCCAGCACACGTCGAATTCCTCAAGACGTGGCTGCGCCTGCTGATCGGCGTCCATGATCCGGCCGGCCTGAATACGCGCCAGAGCGCCGATCTTGACCAGGCACTCCGGGGCACGCTGGCGCTTGAGCCGCAGGCCCGACGGCTGTCACGGCTCATTGATTTTCTCGATCCGACCAATCCCGAGGGGTTGCACGCGCGGCTGCGGCGGTGGTGCACGGCTCACGGCGGGGACTACGCATGGGCCTTTGACAATGCGCACGATGCCATCGCTGCCGACCTCGATGCCCACAGGCTCATCGGCTTTGACGTGACCGAGTTTCTGGAGCACGCCGCAGTGCGTGCACCACTGACGCTGTATCTGTTCCATCTCATCCGCCAGCGTCTGGATGGCCGACGCTTCGTATGCTGGCTGGATGAGTTCTGGCGGCTGCTTGGCGACGCCGCCTTTGCAGGCTTCGCCAAGGATGGCCCCAAGACCTGGCGCAAGCTGAACGCCGTGATGTGCCTCGCCACCCAGAGCATCAGCGACGTCCTGGACAGCCCGATCAGCCGCACGCTCATCGAGCAGACGCCGACCAAGATCCTCTTCCCAAATCCGGACGCGGACGCGCAGGAACATGTCGGCGGCTGTTCACTGACCGAGCGTGAGTTCCGCCTGCTGCGCGAGCAACTCGAGCCGGGCAGTCGCTGCTTCCTCGTCAAGCAGGGGCACCACAGTGTGGTGTGCCGTCTCGACCTGCGCGGCTGCGACGGCGAGCTCGCGGTGCTCTCCGGCCGCGCGCAGCACCTTGAGTGCATGCAACGGCTGATCGCGCTGCACGGCGACACGCCGCAGCACTGGCTCGAACCCTTCATGCAAGCCGCGCAGGTACGCGGTTAAGGAGCTGACCATGACCCGAAACCCTCTGTGGATCCTCGTCCCATTGCTGACAGCACTCGCGCCCATTCCGCGCGCTGAGGCGCAGTTCGCGGTCATCGACGTAGCCTCGCTCACCCAGCTGGTCACAGAAGTGCAGACACTCGAGGAGCAGGTCGCGACCGCGCGCAACCAGCTGGGGCAGGCGCAGGCCGAGTTCGCCGCGATCACGGGCGATCGCGGCATGCAGTCCCTGCTCGGCGGCACGCCGCGCAACTATCTGCCGGCTGACTGGGC